>NZ_JBDOHT010000005.1:0-222594 GCF_039832125.1 Dorea chungnamensis
TGAAAATGGGCAATCGGATCCTCATAGATTTTTTGGAGTTCGTCGAGAAAACCAATCGATTCAATCGTCTTCTGTCTAGAACATTTCTTGACTTTATCATAGTAATTATCAACGATAGAAAGTCTAATGCGTCCGTGGGTGTTTGGTGTTTTTTTTAAGTACATAATTCAGCTCCTTCGATATAATACTTATTATATCACGAAACGTTATAAAACGCTATATATAAAAGTTAAAAATATAAAATAAAAAATGCTCGGAAGCCTTATTCTATAAAGCTTTCGAGCTATATCAGTTCATAACTAACTGCAAAAGTGTGGAACTACTGGGACACGATATATCCCAGCCGGGAGAATTCGAAAAAGTACTGGATTCAGGGCTCCTTATGAATTTTTGCCCGGTACTGGTGTCAGATATCATTGAGATTATAAAGGAAATATAATATCCACCAATATATATGAGAATCATAAGCTTTATTATTGTGAAATAGATACATAAGATACTTGACAAATAAAAATTATACGTGCTATATTCTAAAATATGCAAAAGTTTGGGGACAATAAATGCTGCTTATCTGCTGTCAGGCAGATAAGTGCATTTATTGTCTTTTATTTGCAAAAAAGAGTCCGTTAGAAAAATAACGATTAGATGTAGACAGAACAGAAGAAAGTGGTATAATGTTCTGCGGTAGATTTAAGTTGTTAATGAAAGAAGCAGAATGTGAATCAGGAGGGTGATATACATGGAAGGAATTACATCAGTTCCAATCTGGCTCTGCATACCTTTCGCAGGGCTGTTGCTCAGTATTGCAGTAATGCCATTGATAAAGCCGAATTGGTGGGAGAAGAACCAGCCATTAGCGGTGATTGCGTGGTCGCTTTTATTTATAATACCTTTTACGGTAACATACGGTGCTTTTGAATCGGCACAGACAGTGCTGGAGTGCGTAGTGAATGATTATCTGACGTTCATTATTTTATTATTTGGTCTGTTCTGTGTTGCGGGTAATATTACGGTAGAAGGAGAGTTCGCAGGATCTCCGCGTATTAATACAGGCCTTCTGGCAATTGGCACGCTTTTATCCAGTTTGATTGGAACGACTGGAGCCAGCATGCTGTTAGTTCGTCCTTTTATTAAAATGAATTCCTGGCGCAGGCGGAAAAGCCATATTATGATATTTTTTATCTTTCTGATATCCAATATGGGAGGTTGTCTGACCCCGATTGGAGATCCTCCGCTGTTAATGGGATTTATGCGTGGTGTTCCTTTTTCCTGGAGTTTGCATTTGTTTAAAATCTTAATCTTTAATATGATAATTTTATTGTTTGTATTTTATCATCTTGATATGAGAGCATACCGCAAGGATATTGCACGCGGGCTGAAACCGGATATCAGTAAACCAGGGACTAATTTTCATATAGATGGACTTCACAATCTGATCTTCGTGGCAATGATCGTGGGAGCTGTGATATTAAGTGGCGTGCTTCCGGGCTTGTCTGCGTTCCAGAATGCGGATGGAACGGAGAAAGGAATTCATATACTGGGAGAGGTGACACTTGGATTTCCTGCGCTGATCGAGATTGGGATTATTCTTCTTGCAGCATTTTTATCATTTAAAACGACAGATTCAAATATACGTATCAGAAACCATTTTACCTGGGGTGCGATTAAGGAAGTAGCAGTGCTGTTTATCGGTATTTTTATTACGATGCAGCCGGCACTTATGATACTGAAAGCAAAGGGAGCTGACCTGGGACTTACAGAGCCGATGCAGATGTTCTGGGCAACGGGAGCACTGTCAAGTTTTCTGGATAATACACCAACATATCTGGTATTTTTGACCACGGCAGGGGCATTGGGATACCAGAATGGTATCTTAACTTCTGTGGGAACTGTGCCGGTCAGAATGTTGACAGCTATTTCCTGTGGTGCGGTATTTATGGGAGCCAATACTTATATCGGAAATGCACCGAACTTTATGGTCAAGTCTATTTCGGATGAAAATGGTATTCGAATGCCGTCGTTCTTTGGTTACATGTTGTGGTCAATTGCGTATCTGGTACCGGTATTTCTTTTGGATACCTTGATATTCTTTTGGTAGGGAGGAGAAGAAAAATGCAGGATAATCGAAAAAAATGTATAGAACTTGCGGAACGTATCTACGATCTGGATATTGAAGTGTATGAATGCGTGGGATCTTCTCTGGGACGAACATTTACCGGAGACAGACGTACTTGTGTAGAGAATCTGGCAAACTTAATGAGCACCAGACCGCAGGGTCATCTTCTTAGAAGTGAACTGGCATTGATCAGTAATATGGCCCGCACAATCCGCAATCCTCAGGATAAATCACGTGTCATGAAAAAATATGACGACATCTTAAAGGAAGTAGAGAGTCTTCCGACCAGTTTCGGACAGGGAGAGATTGTGGATCAGAATCGTGCGAAACTCAATACGTCCAATCTGCGGCAGAAGTTTTCAAAAGACGATCATCTGATCATCTGTATCGGACGAAGCCAGGGAAGTGCGGGAAATGATATCGGGTTTGCACTGGCCGATGCGCTGCGGATTAACTATTATGATGTGGAGATATTTACAGAAGTACTTCGAAGACTGGAAGTAGAAAAAGATTCCATCCGAGATGTGGCAGATCTTGGAACAGAAATTATACAGAACAAATATCAGCGAGGTTTTAATTCTGTCAAGGGATGGAGAAATAAGATCCGAGAATTCGACCGATATCATGGCCTTACGAAAGAGGATGCTATTTTCTTCAATCAGAGTGATCTGTTATGTAAGATGGCAAAGGAAGAAGATTTTATCGTGATGGGAAGGTGTGCGGATGTGATCCTTGCGAATAACCATATTCCACATATCAGTATATTTATTACTGCACCATTTGAACAGAGAGTTCACCGCATCATGGAAGTAAATAATCTGGATTATAAAAGGGCAAGACGTCTGTTGGAGAAACAGGATCGCAGGCACGAGAAATACTATCACTATTATACCGGACTCAAGTGGGGGGATGCGATGAACTATGATATCTGCTTTAACAGTGCAAGTTATGGAATTGAAGAATCGGTAGATATCATTGAACGTATGTTGAACCAGAATATGAATCATTAAGGGATTTAGGAGAATGGACTTATGAAGGAGTATAAGAGAATTCCAATGGAAGCATTTTTGAAAGAAGCCCATGAGAAAGATTATATCGCGCTGTTGAAAGAAAATGGGCTTTCTAATCAGACGATAGAAACAATTAGAAAGAAAATCCTGCAGTAATTGATAAAATAATTCAATAAGGCTTTTCGGTTTTGACTATGACTCCACGAAAGAGTATGATAAAAGGAAACTTCAGATAAAACGAGGTGATCTTTTTGAAGCAGCATAAGTTTTGGGCATGGGCCATGGTGTTCTGTCTTGGTATGTTATTTTATACTGGAAAGAAACACAAATAACTGAGCACAATACAAAAGAATGGAGGATGAGTCATGGATATTTTTAAATTAAAGAATCTTGGTATTTTTGCAGGCGGGGTGCTGTTTGGAACAGCAGGAGTGAAAGTGCTTTCCAGCAGAGATGCCAAAAAAGTATATACAAGCTGTACTGCAGCAGTCCTTCGTGCAAAAGACTGTGTGATGAAGACAGTTGATACAGTTCAGGAGAATGCAGAGGATATACTGGCAGAGGCAAAGCAGATTAATGAGAAACGTGATAATGAAGCAGAAGCCTGTGTACAGGCAGAGGCAGAATAAGTGAGATTTATAATTAAGCATGAGATTCCAGGAAGAATCCGTATTCATGTAGATCAAAAGCGTATGTCCTGTACAGAGGCAGATACGCTTTTGTATTATCTGAATACGCTGGAATGCGTCACGCAGGCAAAGGTATATGAACGGACGGCCGATGCCTGCGTTTGCTTTACCGGAGAAAAAGGAGCTGTGATTCAGGCAATTAGAAAATTCCGGTATGAGTCTGTGGAAGTTCCGGAGACGGTGCCCGCTAATTCTGGAAGAAAATTGAATCGCACATACAAGGAAAGACTGATCAGTAAAGTGGCTTTACATTATGCAGGTAAAATGCTTCTTCCATATCCGGTGCGGGCAGTCTGGACAACAGCCAGATCTCTGCATTATCTGAAAGAAGGCATAAAGAGCCTTGCCAAAAGAAAGTTAGAGGTCTCCGTGTTGGATGCTACGGCAATCGGAGTATCCATCTTACGCGGTAATATGGATACGGCCAGTTCGGTTATGTTTCTTTTAGGAGTTGGAGAGACACTGGAAGAATGGACCCATAAAAAGTCAGTAAGTGACCTGGCGCGCAGTATGTCGCTGAATGTATCGAAGGTATGGGTTAAGAGTGGAGAACAGGAGATTTTGATTGATTCACGCCAGGTCAAAGAGGAAGATCAGGTTATTGTCCATATGGGAAACATCATTCCTTTTGATGGTCTTGTGACAGAAGGAGAGGGAATGGTAAATCAGTCCTCCCTTACGGGAGAGCCGCTCCCAGTACATCGTGAAAAGGGCGGATATGTCTATGCCGGCAGTGTACTGGAAGAAGGGGAGATTACCTTTATGGTCAGGAAAGCTTCGGGGTCATCACGGTATGAAAAGATTGTAACAATGATTGAGGAATCAGAGAAGCTGAAATCATCTGTGGAAGGGAAAGCAGAGAAACTGGCAGACAGGCTGGTACCAGTTACTCTGGCTGGAACGATTGCTGCCTGGTTTCTGACGAGAAATGTTACCAAAGCGTTATCTGTTCTGATGGTGGACTTTTCCTGTGCCTTAAAGCTTGCAATGCCGATTACAGTGCTGTCAGCAATCCGACAGGCCGGCAATCATGATATTACGGTAAAAGGCGGTAAATACTTGGAAGCTGTTGCCGAGGCACAGACCATTGTATTTGATAAGGCAGGTTTTGTAGAACGCGAAAAAGCATCCGGCAGGAAGGTGCTTATGGTAGGAGATGGCGTGAATGATTCTCCGGCATTGTCTGCAGCAGATGTAGGAATTGCGATCAGCGATGGTGCAGAACTTGCCAGAGAGATTGCTGACATAACCATTTCGGCAGATGATCTTTATCAGATTGTGAGATTAAAAAGATTGAGCAATGCATTGATGGAAAGAATCCAGAGGAATTATCGTAAGATTGTGGGAATTAACACAGTGCTAATTCTAATGGGGATTGGTGGGGTAATGCAGCCAACAGTAGCAGCGATGCTTCATAATATTTCCACTTTGACAATCAGTTTGCAGAGTATGCAGAATTTATTAATAGAAGAAAGAAAAGAGTAATAAACAAAAAAGGCGGTTTGATCAAATCGCCTTTTTTATTTGTTAACGAGAAATTTTTTTGATAAACCAGGTGTATGTTGACAATAAAGATGCAGTTAAAATATACTAATTGTGATTAAATACAACTAACAAGAGGAATGAAAGGATATATTTTGAAATAACAAAATAAGAAAAGCGAAGACTGAGAAGGGAAAAGTTATGTCAGAGGAAGAAAGAAATTTTTTAGAAATTGTAGATTTGAAAAAAGGATTTGGAAGCGGGGATACTCGTCAGGAGGTCCTGTGTGGGATGAATTTTTCGGTTGCAAAAGGAGAGTTCTGTGTTTTGCTGGGGCCTTCCGGTTCAGGGAAATCCACGCTTCTTAATATTATTGGAGGAATCGACAGTGCTGATTCCGGATATATTTCCATTCACGGTGATAAATTGGAAGATATGGCTGAAAAGGATTTGACACAGTACCGCAGGAAGCATCTGGGGTATGTGTTCCAGATGTATAACCTGATCAGCAATCTGAACGTAAAAGAAAATATCGAAGTGGGTGCATATCTGTCGGACCATCCGCTTGATATTGATGATCTGTTACATACTCTGGGACTTTATGAACACCGTCATAAGCTCCCGAACCAGCTTTCCGGCGGACAGCAGCAGAGGGTTTCGATTGGACGGGCCATTGTGAAAAATCCGGACATCCTGCTTTGTGATGAGCCCACCGGAGCATTGGACTATAGTACTTCCAAGGAAATCCTGAAGCTGATCGAGGATATTAATCAAAAATATAAAAATACGATTATCATAGTTACGCATAATGAAGCTATTAAAAACATGGCAGATCATGTGATTAAACTAAGGGATGGAAAAGTGCGTCATAATGAAAAAAATACAAACAAAATTTCAGCAGTAGATCTTGAATGGTAAGGAGCGTGGCAGAGATGAAAGACGGAAAGATGAGAAATCCGCTTTGCAAGAGAATTGTTCGAGAGCTAAAAAGGGACTGGAAAAAATATCTGGTTGTTGCATTGTTCCTAATCCTTACCATTGGGTTTGTATCAGGCATGTATGTTGCCAATGGAAGTATGATGCAGGCTGCTGCGGAGGGGAAAGAGAAGTATCATCTGGAGGACGGACATTTTGAACTAGATCAGAAGGCAGATCAGGAGCTGATCCGTGCGATTGAAACCGGGGAAAAAGCTGATGTGAAACAGTTTTATCCGGATCAAGCCAAAATGGAACTGGATGACTCAGATTTTTCAGCAGTTCCTGTAACTGTATATGAGAATTTCTACCGGAATGAGGATGAAGATCATGATAATGACGGAAAGTCCGATGGTACCATCCGAGTGTATGAAAGAACAGAAGAGATCAATCAGGCCTGCCTGATGGAAGGAAGTTTCCCGGAGACGGAAGATGAGATTGCTGTTGATCGGATGCATGCGGACAATGCAGGAATTCAGGTAGGAGATACGATTACTGTCAGTGGGCAGTCTTATTATGTTACAGGGCTGATTGCCTATGTAAATTACTCTACGCTTCATGAGAAAAGTACGGATCTAATGTTTGATGCACTGAAGTTTAATGTGGCTATGGTAACGAAGGATGGCTTTGGACGTCTCTCTGGTTCGATCCACTATACATATGCATGGAAATATGAACAGAAATACGCAGATGAGATAGAAGAAAAGAAGCAATCCGATGATTTCATGAAAGCTTTGCTTACCCAGACGGTCGTGCATGAGAATGAGCTTCAGGATTATGTTCCCCGTTATGCGAACCCGGCAATCAATTTTGCGACGGATGATATGGGGTCAGATGAAGCGATGGGCGGAGTGCTTCTGGATATCCTGATCGTGATTATTGCTTTTATCTTTGCGGTTACTATCAGCAATACTATTATGAAAGAATCACAGACAATCGGTACCCTCCGGGCATCCGGATATACAAAGGGTGAGCTTGTGAGGCATTATCTGGCAATACCTGTGATTGTAACTATGATTGCAGCAATTGTGGGCAATCTGATGGGGTATACAGTCTTTAAGGATGTTGTGGTATCTATGTATTATAACAGTTACAGTCTTCCAACCTATGAAACAATATGGAACCCGGATGCGTTTGTTAAGACGACTGTAATACCAGTATTCCTGATGTTTGTGATAAATCTGTTAGTGATTATTCGCATGATGCAGCATACACCACTTCAGTTTTTACGGTGTGATCTGAAAAAGTCAAAACGAAAGAAAACTGTAAGGCTCCCGAAGTGGAAGTTTTTTAGCAGATTCCGTCTGCGTATCATATTCCAGAACATGCCTGATTATGCTGTTCTTTTTGCGGGCATTTTCTTTATTATGGTTATGCTGGCTATGGCAGTCGGAATGCCGTCTACCTTGAATTACTATCAGGACAATGCAGAAGATATGATGTTTGCAAAGTACCAATATGTATTGAAATCCTGTGAAGATGAGGAAGGGAAAATGATTCATACAGATAATCAGGACGTAGAGGAATTCTGTATGAAAGCATTAAAGAAGACAGGGGATGAATTGGATGAAGAAGTGTCCATTTATGGCATTCGGGATAACAGCAGATATATCCAGATTGAAAACTTATCAGAACTTGAAGAAAATGAAGTGTACCTTTCACGACCATTCAGTGAGAAGTATAACCTGAAGGTGGGAGATATCATTAAGCTGGATGAAAAATATGAACATAAGCAGTATCAGTTTAAAGTATCAGGAATTTATGAAAAATGTCAGAGTATTGCAGTTTTCCTTCCGATTGAAAAATATCGTTCTTTATTTGAACTGGGCAAGGAGGAGTTCACCGGATATATCTCAGACACAGAGATTACCGATATCGAAGAAGATAAAATCGCGACAGTTATTACGAAAGAGGATATTACGAAAATGTGCGACCAGTTAGATCATTCTATGGGAGCCTATATGCAGTATTTTCAGATTCTGTGTATCCTGTTATCTGCAGTGCTGATTTATCTATTGACAAAGCTTATTATCGAAAAGAACGAAACGGCAATCTCCATGGCGAAGATTCTTGGTTATGAAAACCGTGAGATCGCAAGCCTATATTTGCTATCTACAACAATGGTAGTGGTTGTGGCGTATACCATAAGTGTAATATTAGGTTCTACGGTAATGAAACAGGCATGGAAAATCATTATGTTTAAATATAATGGATGGTTTGCCTTTACGATAGAGCCAATGGGCTATGTGAAGATGTTTTCCTTCGTTCTTCTTGGATACCTGATAGTAATAATACTGGATTTCAGAAGAATCCGAAAGATTCCGATGGAAGAGGCATTAAAAAATGTGGAGTAGTCAATAACCATAGATATTAAAAAACAATTTCAGAGACTTTACATTTTTATTCGGGTGTGATAAGGTATGTTCGATAGGTTCAGACAATCATGGATTGTCTGATGAAAAGGGAAACAGGTGCAAATCCTGTACGAACTCGTCACTGTAAGCGAGGAGTGCAAGGCCAGATAAGTCACTGAGCAATTGGGAAGGCGGCCTTGGATGTGGATCCGTAAGTCAGGAGACCTGCCTATTGAAAAACGGAGTGGGATATGCCCACAGATCACGAGTAACTGGTCGCAACCGATTATAATGGAGATATTACATTTCTGGCAGTGTCTGTATCTGCCGGAAGTGTTGTTTGATTATGTCAGTATTACGTCCTTTTACCATTTTATGGAAAAAGGACGTTTTTTGGCTTTAAGTCATTATACCCTCATAAGTACTGCCGTTATATCCTTTTGTCGGAAATGGACCAGAAATAAGAAGGAGGAACAAGATGAAGAAAAGAGTAGTAGCAATCTTGCTGGCAGTTTCCATGGTAAGTGCTCTGGTAATGACCGGATGTTCTGGCAGCAGTGAGGAGACATCCGAAACGGCGGAGGAAACTGAAGAAGTAGAGACAGATGCTGATCAGGAAGCGGCAGATGAAGTAGCTGCATTGATTGATGCCATCTATGTGCAGGAGAGAACAGATGAAACGGATGAACAGTGCAAGGAAGCCAAAGAGGCATGGGACGCACTGACAGATGAGCAGAAGGAATTGGTAGAAGGGGAAAATGCAGATCCGGATTACTTTGGAAGAGATACAGGCGATGCATCCAAAGATGATCCTCGTAATCAGGATGATATTGGTGAAAATGAGATCCTCGTAGTCAGCTTTGGAACCTCTTTTAATGACAGTCGTGTGGCTGATATTAAGGGAATCGAAGATGCACTTCAGGAAGCATATCCTGACTGGTCGGTAAGAAGAGCATTTACGGCACAGATCATTATTAACCATATTCAGGCGAGAGATGAGGAATGTATTGATAATATGGATCAGGCATTGGAACGTGCAGTTTCTAATGGAGTGAAAAATCTGGTGGTACAGCCGACGCATCTGATGCATGGCGCAGAATACGATGAGCTGATGGAATCTGTAGAAGCTTACCAGGATCAGTTTGAATCTGTAAAAGTTGCAGAGCCTTTGCTTGGAGAAGTCGGAGAAGATGCAACGGTTATCAATGCTGATAAAGAAGCGGTTGCTGAAGCGATTACTTCTGAGGCAGTGGAAACAGCAGGATATGACAGCCTGGATGCTGCAAAAGAAGATGGCGCTGCATTTGTATTTTTGGGACACGGTACCTCTCATACTGCAAAAGTATCTTATAGCCAGATGCAGACACAGATGAATGACCTCGGATATGACAATGTATTTATCGGAACGGTAGAAGGCGAACCGGAAGAAACGGCATGTGAAGCTGTTATAGATGCAGTTGCCCAGGCAGGATATAAGAAAGTAATCCTTCGTCCTTTGATGGTTGTTGCAGGAGACCACGCTAATAATGATATGGCAGGAGACGATGATGACTCCTGGAAGAGCATGTTTAATGCTTCCGGAGAATTTGACAGCGTAGATACACAGATTGCAGGTCTCGGAGAGATTGAAGCGATTCAGAATCTTTATGTAGCACATGCTAAAGCAGTAATTGGCGAGTAGGAGTTATGAAAATGAAGAAAAGGGTAATCGCAGTTCTTGGAATACTTTTGCTTTCATCTGCGCTTGTATTTGGATGTTCTGGAAAGAATGATACTCAGGATACGGATGCAAAAGAACAGGTAGAAGAAACAGACCAAAAAGAGGATGTAGATACAGAGAGCAGCAGTGAAGCAGATGCTGGAATAGAGGATGGTACTTATTCCGCAGATTTTAATACAGACAGCGGAATGTTTCATGCCAATGAAGCCTGTGAAGGAAAAGGTACTTTGACGGTAAAAGATGGAAAAATGACAATACATGTTTCTCTGGTATCAAAGAATATACTGAATCTCTATCCTGGGCTTGCTGAAGATGCTCAGAAAGATGGGGCAGAACTTCTGGAGCCTACGGAAGATACTGTGACGTATAGTGATGGCACGACAGAAGAAGTGTATGGATTCGATATTCCAGTCCCGGCATTGGATGAAGAATTTGATCTTGCGTTAGTAGGAACAAAAGGAACTTGGTATGATCACAAAGTCAGTGTTTCCAATCCAGAACCGGTTGAAGGTGAGTAAAACGAAAAATGACTTTGAAGCAGTTAAATATTGGACGATCTGGAACTTTATCCTTATCCGTCTTTTGAACAGGGAGAGCATACTCTTTAAAAGGAAAAGAGCACGAACTGCTTCATCGTAATTTTGTCTAAACAATAGGAAGAAGAGACTTGGGGATTGATGTGCCTCAAGTCTTTTTTATTGTGCGAAGTTTAAAACAGAAGCAGTTTGTTGAAAAAAGTAATTGACAGTTTGTGTAATAAAATGATATATATAAGTTAGTTGCCTCAAACTGAGGCTTCTTTTTTTTGAATTACGGTTAGTGAGCACTAATTCAAATAGCCGGTGAAAACCATTATTATTCAGAAGAACAGAATCGTGAAAGAAAGGAAACTACAAAACATGATAAAAACAAGGCTGGTCAAACTGTTATCTCATGCAAAAAAATATATTGTGTTTCAGGTCGTATGGAAGTGGATATCCCTGTTATGCCAGGTAGTGATGATCTATGTTGCTTCCATGCTTTTGGAGAGTGCATTGTTTGATGCGATCACAAAGAATCAGCTGCTTTTATACGGTATCGTGATTCTTATTGCCATTTCATTGCGCCTGATCTGTGACAGACAGGCATCCTATGCTTCTTATGAGGCGAGCGTGGATGTGAAACGGATATTGCGTGAGAAGATTTATGGGAAATTATTGAAACTGGGAGCATCTTATCGTGAAAGTGTTGCGACTTCTGAAGTGGTACAGATGGCAGCAGAAGGTGTGGAACAGCTGGAAACATATTTTGGAAAATATTTGTCTCAGTTATTCTATAGCCTGCTGGCTCCTATAACGCTCTTTGTTATCCTTGCTTTTGTAAATCTGAAAGCAAGCCTGGTACTTTTGATCTGTGTTCCGCTAATCCCGATCTCTATCGTGGCAGTACAGAAATTTGCAAAAAAATTATTAAACAGATATTGGGGAATCTATACAGAACTGGGAGATTCTTTCCTGGAGAATCTGCAGGGATTGACAACTCTGAAGATCTATCAGGCTGATGCAGATAAAGCAGATGAGATGGATGAAGAATCTCAGAGATTTCGGCGGATTACCATGAAAGTGTTGACTATGCAGCTGAATTCTACCAGTGTGATGGATATCATTGCCTATGGCGGCGCAGCAGTCGGTATGATCGTGACACTTTCAGAATATATCAATGGGAATGTAAGCTTCAGTGGAGCACTCATGATTATATTACTGGCATCTGAATTCTTTATTCCGCTGCGGCTTCTGGGTTCTTTTTTTCATATTGCTATGAACGGTATGGCGGCAAGTGACAAGATCTTTGCGCTATTGGATCTGCCGGAACCGGAGGAGAAAGAGATTGAGCTTGGAAAAGAAACGACGACTATCCAATTAGAGGATGTGCGATTTGCCTATGAAGAAGAAAGGGATATTCTGGAAGGTGTGACCGTGGAATTGAGCGGCGGCAGTTTCACTTCTCTGGTGGGAACCTCTGGCTGTGGAAAAAGTACCATTGCGGCTATCCTTATGGGAAGAAACAAGGGCTATCGGGGCAGCATTACTATCCAGGACCAGGAACTTTCGAAAGTTTCAGAAAAGAGCTTGATGGATCACATTACTCTGGTCAGTCACAATAGTTATCTGTTTAAAGGAACAGTCCGTGAGAACCTGAAGATGGGGAAAGCCGATGCATCAGAAGAAGAGATGTACGCAGTGTTGGAAAAAGTCAACTTGTTAGGATTTTTGGAGGAACAGCAAGGACTGGATACGCCTATCCTGGAAAGAGGAAGCAATTTCTCCGGCGGGCAGTGCCAGAGACTGGCGCTGGCAAGAGCGCTTCTCCACGACACACCGGTCTATATCTTTGATGAGGCGACGTCCAATATTGATATGGAAAGCGAAGAGATGATTATGGAAGTAATACGGGGGCTGGTGAAGACGAAGACAATCCTGCTCATTTCTCACAGACTTGCGAATGTAGTAGAATCTGACCGAATCTATATGTTGGAGAAGGGACATGTGGTACAGTCTGGTACTCATAAGGAGCTGATGGAATCTGGAGGAGCTTATGCAGATTTATACCGATATCAGCGAGATCTGGAATCCTATGGACACGCGATCAGTCAGTCAGAAGGACATTTAGACAGAAAGGTGGTGGCAGAGTAATGGAGCAGAAAAACCGAAGAAAAGGTATTGTGATTATGGGACAACTCATTGGATTAGTGAAACCGTTGCTTCCGCTGATGAGTCTTGCCATTCTACTAGGAGTGCTGGGATATCTGTGTGCCATTTTTTTAACCATTCTTACCGGGTATGGAATGTTATATGGATTGTCAGAGATTCTGCGGCAAAACGTGGACGTGATTGAAGGGGGATTCTTCACGTCACGGTCATTTGGAACGATAGCGTCAATCCTGATTGTTCTTGCTATTCTGCGTGGTGTGCTTCATTATGGAGAGCAATATTGTAACCACTTCATTGCATTCAAGCTGCTTGCAATCATTCGGCATAAAGTATTTGCGTCACTTCGCAGGCTATGCCCGGCGAAACTGGAAGGACGAGATAAGGGGAATCTTATCTCTATCATTACATCAGATATCGAGCTTCTGGAAGTTTTCTATGCGCATACAATCTCTCCGATTGCCATTGCAATTCTGACTTCTCTGATTATGATTCTTTTTATCGGTGCACAGTATGCACCGGCAGGTATACTTGCACTTCTGGGGTATATAGTAGTCGGTGCCGTGATTCCGGTCAGGAACGGGAAGAAAGGAGCGGAGGAAGGGATGCAGTTTCGGAATTCTTTCGGGGAGCTGAACAGTTTTATATTGGATTCCCTTCGTGGACTGGACGAGACAATCCAGTATGACAAGGGCGAAGAGCGAATGAAACAGATTGATGATCGTTCCAGGGAACTGGGACTGATGCAGAAGAAGTTGAACCGTCATGAGGCAGTGCAGGGATCCTTGACGAATATGGCCATTTTGTTATTCTCCTTTGGAATGCTCTTCTTCATGCTTTGGAAGTATGAAAGAGGCATTGTCAGTTTTGACAGTATGCTAATAACAGTCATTGCTATGATGGGTTCTTTTGGGCCGGTGACGGCACTGTCTAACCTGTCTAATAATCTGAATCAGACACTGGCCAGTGGAGAGCGTGTTCTCTCTCTGTTGGAAGAAGAACCGCAGATTGAAGAAGTTGCCGAAAAAGAACAGACTATATTTGCAGGTGCAAAAGCAGAGCATGTGGACTTTGCCTATGAGGAAGAACAGATTCTGGAAGACTATTCCATTGAGCTCCCGAAAGGAAAGGTTGTGGGAATCCACGGGGCGAGCGGTTCTGGTAAATCTACGCTGCTAAAGCTTTTGATGCGCTTCTGGGATGCAGACCAAGGAGATATTCGAATCTCCGGAAAGGACATTCGTGAGATTAATACAAAAGATCTGCGGGATATGGAATCCTATGTGACGCAGGAAACATATCTGTTCCATGATTCCATTGCCAATAATATTGCAGTCGGAAGACCGGGGGCTTCCAGAGAAGAGATTATAGAAGCGGCAAAAAAAGCTTCTATCCATAAATTCATCATGACGTTGCCAAATGGTTACGATACGGAAGTTGGTGAATTGGGAGATACCCTCTCTGGCGGAGAAAAGCAGCGAATCGGGATTGCAAGGGCATTTCTTCACGATGCGCCGTTCATGCTTCTTGATGAGCCGACCAGTAATCTGGATTCCTTAAATGAAGGAATTATTCTAAAATCATTACATGAATCCCGAGGGGATAAAACGGTGGTGCTGGTATCGCATAGAAAATCCACGATGAATGTGACAGATGTAATCTATGAGATGGAAAATGGACGGATTTGTTAAATAATATTGAGATAAATTATCGATATTACGAAATGATACCAAAAAGAATTGACACAGGAGCATAAGATAGTTATTATATAAAATAATAAGTTAGCTGGAACTAACAAAGCTGTATAAAAGTGATTTAAAGAAAGATTGCGCCGCAAGGCGTTTTCTTTCAAAGTATAGGTTAGCCATTACTAACCAAGAAGGGAGATGCTGAACATGAGTGTGGTAATCATAGGTGGAAATGAGTGTATGGTTCGAAAGTATAAAGATTTATGTCAGGAATATCAATGTGATGCGAAAGTATATCCGAAGCAGAAGAGCAGCTTGAAAGGAATCGGGAATCCGGATTTGATGGTGCTGTTTACGGGGACAGTATCACATAAAATGGTGCGCAATGCATTGAATGAGACCAAAGGAAGAGACGTTCGGATTGTTCGTTCTCATACAAGTTCAATGTCAGCTCTGAAGAGCATTCTGGAAGAAAATGTAAGACTGGAGGGAGCAGCATGTCCGATGAGATGATTATCCGTCATTGTTCGTCCACATTAGCAGGATTAAAGACAGGGAATGTGTTTAATTGTCCGTATTCAGATAGAAAAGAATTATTATCCGCTGTACGTTCCCTGAATCGACGTCTGGTACCAAAGGGAGTACGTGTGATTCCGCTGCGAATGTCTGCTGACCGGGTATTGCTCTATATTTATCGCCCGAATAAACTGGAAAATGATCTGGCAGCAGAAGATGCAGCGAAGATCCTGAGAGAATACGGATATTCTGTAGACGATTCCGATAAATGCGTAGTCCGTCTGAGTAAGCGATTGCATGAGTCAGAAGAATTTCCGCATGAGATTGGACTTTTTCTTGGGTATCCGCCAGAGGATGTACGTGGATTTATAGAAAATCGCGCATGCGGATACAAATGTATCGGATGCTGGAAAGTATACGGAGATGAACAAAATGCAAAAAAACAGTTTGAAAAGTATCAAAAATGTACGAATGTGTATTGTACACAATGGGCAAAGGGAAGAAGTATTGAACGGCTGACGGTAGCTGTTTGAATAGTTAACTGCCATGCATTTAGAAAGAAGAAGCCGCCATTGGCGGCTTCTTCAGAGTTATAGATCAAATTCTTCTAAAAGCTTCTTCTGATAATTTTCATCTATTGCGGCTTTTATGATATCTTCTGTACGGTTTTGCTCTGCAAGCAACCGATTTAATTGATTCAGGCGCTGTGTAGCTTCTTTTATTCCAGCGGCCTCGCCCTCTTCGTATCCCTCAGCACGTGTCTGGCGCATATGCCTTTCCTCATCATATTCGTAGATACTCATTCGTTTCGCCTCCGCTCTGTTCTTCAAGAGAAATTCTGACAGAATTCCTTCTTTGATACATTCTGTTATCGCTCGCTCCACAGCATCCTCCAGTGACATTCTATCTGCATATTTCCGTACTCTAGCAGTATATAGAGAATAATCCTTTAATGTTTTACATGCATTTAGCAGTTCCTGATTATAATCTGGATTAATATTTAGCATAAGTGCCGTTAACTCCAAGGATGTATCCTCTTCCTCTATAGTATACATATCTGACAATTTCAGAATCATTTGATCTGGGAATGGATCTCTTCCATTATAAAAGATTATGAATCGAGGCGATGGTATGTTGATAGCCTTTCGCCCATACAGATTCTCGTTCTTTGTAATATTAGCATAGATATCAGATACATACAGTAAATACCGAAATGGTAGATTCGGGCTGTAAGTGGATTGGTGTTCATACAATGACAGTCTGGAGTCAATAATAAAAGATACATCGTTCTTCATTGACATATAAATAGCATTTTGCAAAGTGTTGATTTCCAGCAATTCAGGATCATCATAATCTGTTTTGTTGACTGCATTATACAAGGCAAGCAATTCTTTTTTGTCACTGAATATCATCTCAAAGATACGGGCTTTGTAGATGCGGTTTGAGGGAATTGTTCCTGTCTGTTCCATAAAAGACCTCCTTTTTCTATTCTTGCAGAGGTTTTTAAGTGCATCTTAGTCCATCCTGGAAATCCTCTGCTGTTATGTGGGTAATCAAGCATTGAGATTTCTAAGATTTTCTGATGATTGAGATGAATTTCAGATGTGTTTTGCTTAGACTAATAGAAATAAAATGCTTTGGCTGTATTTTATCATAATAAATATTGGAAGACAATAAATGAATTACAAAATCATACGAGTCTAAATAATTGACACAATCTCCTGAAAAATCTGCCTATCGAATAAGGCGGATTTTTTTTAGAATACAACTATACAAAGTGAAGGAGGAAAATGAGATGAAAAGAATAAACAATATTTTATGGGGGATTGTATTGATTGCGATAAGTGCAGTATTGGCTCTCAATGCATTTGGAATTACGAATATCGAGATATTTTTTGACGGATGGTGGACTTTATTTATTATTATTCCAAGTTTTATCGGGTTATTTAACAACGGTGACAGGACTGCCAGCCTGGTCGGGCTCCTGATTGGAATATTCTTGCTTCTTGCATGTCAGAATGTTTTGGATTTTGATTTGCTGTGGAAACTTTTAGTTCCGGTGATCATTGCGGTTTTTGGTGTGAAAATGATCCTGAGAGGAATTGTGGGAAATAAAAGTTCGGAGATTATGAAAACGATGAAAATGAATCGTGAGGAAGTTAAGATAGCTTTTGCAGCATTTTCCGGGCAGAATATCAATTTTTCTTATGAGGATTTCAAGGGAGCAGAACTTACAGCAGTCTTTGGCGGTGTAAAGTGTGACTTGAGAAATGCAATTATTGAAGAAGATGCTGTGATAACGGCCAGCAGTATTTTTGGAGGTATTGATATCCTTGTTCCAGATGGAGTCAATGTAAAAATAAATTCCAATTCTCTTTTTGGCGGCGCGGATGCGAAAAAACATCAGAATTCAAAGGACAACAGATGCACGATTTACATTAACTGTACATGTATTTTCGGAGGTGTGGATGTAAAATGACAACGGGACAGAAAGTTATTAAATATTTGGCATTGGCATTTGCAATCTTTTTAAGTATCAGTATCTTAAGTGGAATATGTGGAGCAGTGGGTGTTGTTTTTGGCCTGGTCAGCGATGGTACAGAAGGAAAGATGAGTGAATATGTTATTGAGAATGATGTTACAGATCTTATTATTGATATAAATGCTGCGGAACTTGAAATAAAGACCGGGAAGCAATTGAAACTGGAGACAAATCACAAGTATATTTCCTATGAGTTAAACGGCAGGCGTCTGGAAATCAGAGAAAAAAGGCCATTCTTTATGTCACATTTGAACAATATGAAAGTGGTACTTATAATCCCGGAAGAGACGATGTTTGAATCCGTTGAATTAAATACTGGTGTTGGAGAAGTAACAATAGATGAGCTTTTGACAGATTCTCTGGTTATGAATCTTGGAGTAGGAGAATTGAAGGCAGGAAGGATTCAGTCATTGAATCAGGCAGAAATTGACGGAGGCATTGGAGATGTTACGATCGCAGATGGACATCTGCATAATGCCGATATCGATATGGGAATCGGAGAATTAAATCTATCTGGAAGACTTGAAGGAGCCGGCAGCATTGATTATGGACTCGGAGAGACGAATCTTACACTGGAAGGGACAGCTGAAGATTATAGAATTGAACTTGATAAAGGAATCGGGGAGGCGAAACTGGAGAATCAGAAAATGCATGATGATTCCATTTATGGAGCCGGCAGTAATCGAATAGAGATTGATGGAGGCGTCGGAGAATTGAATATTTCGTTCAAAGAAATCTGTCAGTAAAAAGCAGCCATAATTATGATATTTGCCAAAGATAGCATTTGTGATATAATATTCTATGATTTAAAATATTTGCTTGAAGTTAAGATCATAAAGAGTAAAATGTTATATTTATTTTGGAGGTATTAGATGGCTAAGAAACAAGCTACCAAAGCAACAACCAAGAAACCAGCTGCAACCAAGACAACTGCAAAGAAAACTGCAGCAAAAACAACCACAGCAAAAACAACCGAGACAAAAGCGACTGCAGTGAAACCAGAAGAGAAGAAGGTTGAAGAAGTAAAAGCAGAAAAGATAGAACCAGTAGAAACTGTGAAAGCAGAGAAGCCAAAGGCAGCAGCAAAGAAAGAAACAAAAGCAAAAGAAGAGAAGCCGAAGACAGCAGCAAAGAAAGAAACAAAAGCAAAAGAAGAGAAGCCAAAGGCAGCAGCAAAGAAAGAGACCAAGGCAAAGACAGAGGAACCAAAAGCAGAGAAAGTGAAGGAAGCTGTCGCAGAAGAACCAAAGGTAGAAGAAGTGAAGGAAGCTGTCGCAGAAGAACCAAAGGCAGAAGAAGTGAAGGAAGCTGTCGTAGAAGAACCAAAGGCAGAAGAGGTAAAAGCACCAGCTGCAGAAGAAGTAAAACCAGCAGAACCAGAAGTTGTAGAAGAACCAACATTTGAGGTGCGCCAGACTCCGAGAAGAAGTGTTGCATTTATTGGCTCTGAGTGTTATCCGTTTGTTAAGACAGGTGGTCTTGGTGATGTTATGTATGCATTGCCAAAAGCACTGGTAAAACAGAACTGTGATGTAAAAGTAATTCTTCCACGTTATAAATGTATTCCATGGAAATACCAGGAGAAGATGATCTATAAGGGATCTTTTGAGATGAATCTGTGTTCCGATGGAAGATCATTCTACGTTGGAATTATGGAATATGTCTGGGATGGAGTAGTATATGATTTCATTGATAATGAAGAATTCTTCAGCAGCGGTAATCCATATACGAATCTGATCGATGATATTCCGAAGTATTGCTATTTTGCAAAGGCAGCATTGGCAGCATTGAATTATATGGACTGGATTCCGGATATTATTCATTGCCATGACTGGCAGGCAGCCTTGGTTCCAGTATATTTGAGAACGTTATTTGAAGATACGAAACTGACTTCTGCAAAGACGATTCTGACTATCCATAATCTGCGGTTCCAGGGAATCTACAATATTCCTACAATCCGTTATTGGTCAGGACTGCCGGATTATGTGTTCAATAAAGATGCATTGAAGGTAAGTTACAACGATGCCAATATGTTAAAAGGTGGCTTGACTTATTCAAATGTCATTACTACGGTCAGCCATACATATGCCGGAGAGATTCAGACGGATTATTATGGTGAGAAGCTGGATGCTCATTTAAGATATCATTCTGGCAAATTAAGAGGAATTGTCAACGGAATTGACTATGATATCTGGAATACCAGCACAGATTCTAGATTATATGCCAACTATGACATTACAGATGTATTGGATAAGAAGAAGGAAAATAAACGAAAATTACAGGAAGAGCTGGGATTGGAGCAAGATGATCACAAGTTTGTTATCGGATTAATATCCCGACTGACAGATCAGAAAGGACTGGATCTGGTCAATGCGATTCTTCCGCAGATTATGGACGAACATACACAGGTTGTTGTCTTGGGAACCGGAGACGATGTGTATGAGAATTCCTTCCGCTATTATGAAAATGCATATAAAGGAAATGTGTGCTCGAACATTATGTATGATGAGACGAGAGCTCACAGAATCTATGCCGGTGCAGATGCCTTTTTGGTACCGTCTCAGTTTGAACCTTGCGGACTGACACAGCTGATTGCCATGCATTATGGTACAATCCCGATTGTCCGGGAGACAGGCGGATTAAAAGATACGGTAGAGCCTTATAATATGTTTACAAATACAGGAAATGGTTTCACCTTTAATTATTATGACGCTGGTCTTTTGCTGGATGCAATCAACAGAGCAAAGACCTTGTACTTCACCAATCGCTGGTGCTGGGATGAGATGGTTCAGAGAGATATGGATAAGGATTTCTCCTGGGATAAATCTGCTCAGCAATATAAAGACCTGTATCTGGAATTGACATGGTAGAGATGATATAATAAAACCCCTTTTCTTCAGACGGATGAGTCTGGAGAAAGGGGTTTTTGCTTTCGAATATCTTCGGAAGATCATATTGATGATATCTGTGGACTGGAATAACTTTTTGTGTCGTGTCAGATTCTCATCTGCGATAGGATCAAGACCTATGACATCGAAGCCGATTCCTTTATAATGCCCATGAATAATAAAGTCTAATACTTCATCGTCAATACAAGGATAATCGCCAAAATAGGCATCCGTTCCCCAGAACTTGTCCCATCCCAGATTAAATAAAAGAAAATCTGCGGATTTGACAGTTGTTCTGTATTTCTCGAGAGATGCCATGGTTATCGCGGACCCCGGTTTTAAATCACGGCAGTCGATGATCAGTGCTTTTCCGATAAATTGTTCTGCCGGGAATTGATCCAGAGTCGTTCGTCCAGGAAATATATGGGCGGGCGGATCCATATGTGTGCCGATATGCGTGAACAAGGTTACTTTTGTTTCTTTGAATCCATTTTCCGCGTAAGTGCTTGATGGTTCCAGGGTGGGAGGCTCTGTTCCCGGGTATACAGGCATATTTTCGCAGATTGTATGGGTAAGATCGATTACTTTCATTAAAAGGGTCTCCTTTTGAATTTCTATATATTGTAAAAGTATGATATTATTATAGGACATAATTTTGACGGAGTTAAGAGTGTTTTGATAAAAGAGTGTTTTGAATGAAAGGTATAGAAAGTGAATGTGCAAACCATTGATTTGGTTTGCACTTTTTTAATATTTTAAAGTGGAGGATAAGTATGGAAACGAAGAACAAAATGGGAACTATGGCAATGCCAAAACTAATCATCAACATGTCGCTGCCTCTAATGATCTCTCTTCTGGTGCAGTCATTATATAATATTGTTGATAGTGTCTTTGTGGCAAGAATCGGAGAAGATGCGCTGACGGCAACGTTGCTTGCCTTCCCGGTTCAGCTTCTTATGATAGCAGTGGCGGTAGGAACCAGTGTGGGAATCAATGCGTTACTGTCTAAGAGTATTGGGGCAAAGGATTACGAGGTGACGGAAAATATTGCTGCTACAGGTGTCATTTTGGCCGGAGCTGGCACACTGGTATTTGTGATATTAGGAATATTCTGCTCAGGATGTTTTGTTTCGTTATCTACAGATGAGAAGACGATTGGAGCGTTCTGCGAAGAGTACCTGTCCATCTGTATGATCTTCTGTGCAGGTACGTTCGTCGGAACGATGTTCCAGAGATCTCTGCAGTCAATCGGTGATACATTTGACAGCATGGTGACATTAATCGCAGGTGCGCTTACCAATCTGATTCTGGATCCAATCTTCATCTTCGGTCTGGCCGGCCTTCCTGCATATGGAATCAAAGGAGCCGCTATGGCGACCGTGATCGGACAATGGGGAGCAGCAATCCCCATTTTAACGCTTTGTGACATTTATAACGTTCATTGACGCATTTGGATAGATAAGATATAATAAAATCAACCATCGCAGACGGAGAGAATCATTTCAATCTGAATGCAGATAAGATGAAAAATTACAGACTCTGACGGCAAGGAATATCCGAGCGGGAATAGTGGTATATATGGGAAAACATGTGAATAGGAATCTTTTGTTTTATAGTGGATTTTTATTGATGTCGGATAATATGTATAGCTCTTTTACCGCAGCGGTAGAGGAGCTTTTTCTTTGTTGGTGGGAAAAGAAGATACAATTGTGGGAGGTTATTATGCTTAAAGTTGCAATCTACGGAAAGGGTGGTATCGGGAAGTCTACAGTCACATCGAATCTGGCGGCTGCCTTTGCGATGCTGGGCAAGAAGGTGATACAGATTGGGTGTGATCCGAAAGCGGATTCTACGATCAATCTGTTAGGCGGAGAACCCTTAAGACCGGTGATGAATTATATGAGAGAAGAGGATGAAGAACCGGAGAAGCTGGAAGACATCTCCAAGGAAGGATTTGGCGGTGTGCTTTGTATTGAGACGGGAGGTCCTACACCGGGACTTGGCTGTGCCGGGAGAGGAATTATTGCTACGTTCCAGCTTCTGGAGGATATGAAGTTGTTCGAGAATTACGAACCGGATGTGGTTCTGTATGATGTGCTTGGGGATGTTGTCTGTGGTGGATTCGCAGCACCGATCCGGGAAGGATATGCCGAGAAGGTTCTGATTGTAACTTCCGGTGAGAAGATGGCATTGTATGCGGCAGATAATATCTCACGTGCGGTGAAGAACTTTGAAGACCGAAGCTATGCCAGAGTATTTGGGATTGTGCTGAATCACCGGAATGTGGAAAATGAGACGGAAAAGGTTCAGGCATTTTCTGAGAAGAGTCATATTCCAATCGTTGGCGAGATCCCGAGAAGTGATGAGATCATCCGCTATGAGGATCAGGGAAAGACAGTGATTGAAGGGAATCCGGAATCACCGATCAGCCAGCGCTTTTTTGAACTGGCGAAATTATTGTTGGAAAATGAGGAGGAAGTATGAGACAGGAAGCTTACTACTGTACTGCGGAAGAATTGGTGAAGCTTGGTAAAGATGCCATTCCGCCGCAGCTGATATCAAATACACATCTGATCTACAGTTCGCCGGCAACATTGGCATTCAACTCTCCGGGTGCAGAAGGATTCGGGGTAAAGCGTGCAGGGCTTGCGGTACCAGGATCTATTATGCTGATCGTGGCACCCGGATGTTGCGGAAGGAATACTTCTATGATCAGTTCTATGAGGGAATATCATGACAGGTTCTTCTATCTGTTGATGGATGAGACGGATATCGTGACTGGCCGTCATCTGAAGAAGATTCCGAAAGCGGTAAAAGAGATTTGTGAAGGCAGAGAAGAGAAGCCGTCGGTGGTTATGATCTGTATTACCTGTGTGGATGCACTTCTGGGAACGGATATGGAACGAATCTGCCGGCGCGCGACGGAAGAAGCAGGACTGCCGGTGCGGCCATGTTATATGTATGCGTTGACCCGTGAGGGAAGAAAACCGCCGATGGTTCATGTGCGCCAGTCTATTTATTCGCTTCTGGAACCGAAGAAGAAAAAGGGAAATGTGGTCAATCTCCTTGGATTCTTCTCTCCCCTTGTAGATGACTGTGAATTGTATGATCTTCTAAAAGACGCAGGTGTAAGGACGGTACATGAAATTTCCCGTTGTCAGGATTATGATGAATATCTGACGATGGCAGAGGCGAATTTCAATCTGGTACTGCATCCGGAAGCGAGATTTGCGGCAGAAGATTTTCATGACCGGTTAAAGATTCCATTTATTGAACTTACAAGACTTTATCAGATTGATAAGATTGCCAGCCAGTACCGCGCGTTTGGTGCAGCTCTGGGAGTACAGTTTTCTGATGTAGAGGTAAGAGAACAGGCCAGGAGAGCTGTGGAGAAGTTCCGGCAGGCATGTCCGGATGCTTCATTTGCAGTAGGAGAGTGTATGAATGGAGACGCGTTTGAACTTTCACTGGCACTGGTGCGTTATGGATTTCAGGTAAAGGAGATCTATGGAACGCTGACGGCGGAGAATTTCGTATATTTAAAACAGCTTGTGGCGGTAAGCCCTGAGACAAAAGTGTTCTCGAATCTGGAACCAACCATGCTATATTATGATGCTAAGGGCTCGAAAGTGAACCTGACCATCGGAAAGGATGCCGGATATTATCATCCGGGATGTCCGAATGTAGTCTGGAACCAAGACCGGCAGCCCTATGGTTATGCTGGTGTCAGAAGACTCTTTGAAGCATTGCTTGCGGCAAAGGAGGAGGCTTAGATTATGAAAGGATTAAGAAAATATCTGACGCCATTTGCACCGGATCAGTCTGGTGCAGTGTCAGTACTATATGAACTGGGTGGAATCATTGTGATCTGTGATGCTGGAGGATGTACCGGGAATGTCTGCGGATTTGATGAACCTCGATGGTTTTCCAGAAAAAGTGCGGTGTTCAGCGCAGGACTTCGGGATATGGATGCAATCTTAGGAAGAGATGACCGGCTGGTAGAGAAACTTACCGATGCGGCTTCCAAACTGGAGGTTTCCTTTGCCGCTGTAATCGGGACTCCGGTTCCGGCAGTTATTGGAACGGATTATCGTGCGTTGGAACGTATGAGTGAGAAGAGGATTGATTTGCCGATTCTGACGGTAGATACCGATGGAATGGAACTATATGACGCAGGAGAGGAAAAGGCTTATCTGGCGTTGTTCCAGAGATTTGCCAAAGAAAAACTGCCGATAGAACAGGGAAGGATTGGGGTTCTGGGAGCAACGCCACAGGATCTCAGTGACCTGGATGCTGCAGATAAGATTAGAGAAACTCTTAAAAATCAGGAAGATGCTTCGGCCATCTGTTATGGAATGGGTGATGGTCTGGATGAGGTGAAGAAAGCTTCTGCGGCACAGAAGAATCTGGTCCTCTCACCGGCAGCGCTGGAGGCAGCAAAGTACCTGGAAAAGGAATTCGGAACTCCTTATGAAGTAGGATATCCTGTGGCAGGAGAACTGGTGCCGGAGATGGACTATGCCGGAAAGAAGGTTTTAGTAGTGCATCAGCAGGTAATTGCCAATGCGATCCGGGATGAGATTCGAAGCAGAACCGCAGATAACGCAGAAGTTGTATCTGCAAGCTGGTTTGCCATGAAGAGAGAATTAAAGAAAAATGGCGATGTTTCACTGAAAGAAGAAGAGGATTATATAGAGCTGGTGGAAACGGGTTCCTGGGATGTAATCTTTGCCGATGAGTGTATGAAAAAGATGACACCAGGATTCCAGGGAATGTTTGTGGATGTTCCGCATTTTGCGGTTTCCGGCAGGTTAATGTAAGGATGGTAGAGCGGATGAAGGAGACGATGACCAGAAGGATAAGAGTATATGGGATTGTGCAGGGGGTAGGATTTCGCCCCACGGTGAGCCGCCATGCGATGAAAAATGGTATCAGCGGCAGTGTCTGCAATAAAGGACCGTATGTGGAGATATTTGCCCAGGGAACCGAAGTGCAGATAGAGGGATTTCTGGATGATCTTCAGAATCATCCGCCGAGACGGGCTGTAATCCTGAAGATGAATGTCGAGCCAGAAGAACAGCCGGTCACATTCGAGTCGTTTGAGATTATTGAGAGTGAGAAGACCAAAGGTGAGATCTTCGTGTCTCCGGATATTGCTATCTGTGAGGAATGCCAGGAGGAAATGTTCAATCCCGGCAACAGGCGGTATCTGCATCCATTTATCAATTGTACCTGTTGCGGGCCAAGACTTACCATTCTGGATGCACTTCCTTATGACCGGGAGCGTACCAGTATGAAGGAATTTCCCATGTGTCCGGAGTGTGCAAAGGAATACCATGATCCGGATACCCGGCGGTATGATGCACAGCCGGTCTGCTGTAATGAGTGTGGACCGGAAGTATATCTGATTGGCCGGGCAGAACGTGACCGTGATGCGATTACATATACTCGGAAGACAATTGCGGCAGGTGGAATTGTGGCAATCAAGGGAATCGGAGGATTCCATCTGTGCTGTGATGCGACGAATGAATCAGCAGTCCACAGACTTCGGGAACTGAAGCGACGCCCGGCAAAGCCATTTGCAGTGATGGCACGGGATATGGAAGTTGTGCGAAGAGAATGCGAAGTGACAAAGATACAGGAGCAGGTACTTACTGGGCATCAGAAGCCGATTCTTCTGCTTGAAAGAAAAGAGAGTGCCAGGATGGCACCATCGGTGGCACCGGACAATCCAAAGATTGGCGTTATGCTTCCGTATGCACCGGTTCAGCTTCTGATCTTTCAATATGATGACGGAATCCAGATGCCGGATTGTCTGGTCATGACCAGCGGCAATACCTCGGGAGCGCCTATCTGCAGAGATGATGAAGAGGCATCTGCGGAACTGGCCTATCTGTGTGATTGTATGTTATCTCATGATCGTAAGATACGGATCCGGGCAGATGATTCTGTGATGGATTATTACAAAGGAGAACCCTACATGATCCGCCGTTCCAGAGGCTATGCACCACTTCCGTTTATGGTGTCGAACCCGTGGAAAGGGCAGGTCCTGGCGGTAGGAGGCGAACTGAAGAATACCTTCTGCATCGGAGTGGATGGTCGTTTCTATCCGTCGCCTTATGTGGGAGATCTGGAAGACTTAAGAACAGTCAAGGCATTGAAGGAAACGATTATCCGATTGGAGACGCTTTTGGAAGTGGAACCATCGGTCGTAGTCTGTGATCTTCATCCCAGATATAATTCTACAGCAATCGCTGAAGAACTGGGGCTTCCAGTAATGAAGGTACAACATCATTATGCGCACATTCTCTCCTGTATGGCGGAAAATGACTGCGCAGAGCCTGTCATCGGGGTATCCTTTGATGGAACCGGATATGGAACAGATGGCACTGTGTGGGGCGGAGAGATTCTGGCGGCAGATTATGATGGATTTACCAGACTGGGGAGCATTGAGCCATTCTTGCAGATTGGCGGAGATATTTCCGCAAAAGAGGGATGGAGGATTGCCGTTTCCTTAATCTATGGCTATACGGGTGCAAGAGAAGAAGCACAGCAGATTGCCCAGAGACTGGGATTGTGCAGTGAAGCAGAGGCAAAGGTCTTACTTACCATGGCGGAGCGGAGGATCAATGCGATTACTTCCACCAGTGCAGGGCGGCTCTTTGACGGAGTGAGTGCAATTCTTGGGATTCGTCGCAGTTCCACATTCGAAGGAGAAGCTTCGACTACACTGGAATTTGCAGCGGAAGCTTATGAGAAGCAGGCAGGTTCTGAAGAAGCATGGAAGAGATTCATTGACGAAGAAGAGATTCTTCCATTCAAGGAGAATCAGGCTGACAGAATGATTCTCAACACAGGGGAACTGGTACAGAAGATTGTGCATGCACGGCTAGGTGGAGAGGATACTGAATGGCTTGCCTATCGGTTCCATGCAGAACTGGCCAGACAGATCGTGGCTGCCTGCATCCAGATCCGTGAGGAGAATGGAAGAAGAAAAGTAGCATTAAGCGGCGGGGTGTTCCAGAATCAATTGCTTCTTCGATTGACAGATGAATATCTGAAGAGAGAAGGCTTTGAAGTGTTAAAGCACAGCATGATTCCACCCAATGACGGGGGAATTGCCTTGGGGCAGGCTGCTTATGCGATGCATAAGATCAATGGAAATCAAGACGATTTATCATAGATAACAGATAGAAGATGGAGGAGAAGGAATATGTGTGTTGGATTATCTGCAAAGGTAGTAAAGATCGGTGACGGAGTTGCAATTGTAGACGCTGACGGTGCTAAGAGAGAAGTATCTGCTCAGTTGATCGAAGACCTGGAGCCCGGTGAATATGTTATGGTTCATGCCGGAGTTGCAATTGCAAGAATTACCGATGAGGATGAGAGCGAGACCGATCAGTTGATGGAGGAATTACTGTAATGGGGGAAGAGAAGAAGAAAACAGCAAAAGAGATAATTGAGACCTATGACGGACCACCGCTTCGAATTATGGAAGTCTGTGGAACCCATACCCATGAAAATTTCCGGCTGGGTATTCGTAAGCTTTTGCCGGAACAGGTGGAACTAATCTCGGGACCGGGATGTCCGGTATGTGTCACACCGGTTGGATTTATTGATGAGGCCGTCTATCTGGCATTAGAGCGAGGCGTTACCATCTGTACATTCGGGGATCTGGTCCGGGTTCCGGGAACCGAGATGAGTCTGGCAGGAGCAAGAGCCAAAGGAGCGAAGATTCATATCGTCTATTCCCCGGCGGATGCAGAGAAATATGCAGTGGAACACCCGGAAGAACAGGTGGTATTCCTGTCAGTCGGATTTGAGACGACTACGCCGGCTGGATGTTTGTCTGTGAAGCAGGCAAAGAAAGACGGAATCCAGAATTACTCACTGCTCGTAGCGAATAAGACCATGCCGGGTGCCTATGCGGCTTTAAAGGGAAGTGCGGATGTCTTCTTATATCCTGGTCATGTCAATGCGATTACGGGAACCGAGTTATGCGAATCGCTGGTTCAGGAAGGAGTCAGCGGTGTGGTTGCAGGATTTACGGCGAAAGAGCTTCTGACTGCATTGGCAGTATCTCTGGTCAAGTATCAGGAAGGAAAACCATTCTTTATGAACTGCTATCCAAGGGTTGTGACCAGAGAAGGAAGCCGAGAGGCACAGGCATTGGTCGCTGAACTTATGGAATCCTGTGATTCAGAATGGCGTGGACTGGGAGTAATCCCGGATTCTGGCCTTCAGTTAAAAGAAGAGTGGCAGGATTATGATGCACGAAAGAAATATCAGATGCCTAAGATAGAAGGAAAACCGAATCCGGCCTGTCGCTGCGGAGATGTACTGCAGGGAAAATGCAAGCCATCCGACTGCAAAGTATTTGCCAAAGGCTGTACCCCGCAACACCCCATCGGAGCCTGCATGGTATCCAACGAAGGAGCATGCTCCGCATTCTACATGTATGGGATCTGATGACCTATGTACCTGTAACAAGAGGAAGCAAGTGCAAACAAATTTGCAACAGGCTGCCGCATGGTGAATCTCAATGAAATAGAACGGACAAAAGTAGAGAGGAAGTAAAGAATCAAGATGGATAAATCAATCAACAATCAAACAGTAACCATGGCTCATGGAGCTGGAGGAAAGCAGACTTCTGAGCTGATCGATCAGGTCTTCAAGGCACATTTTGCAAACCCGGATCTTACGGCTGATGATGCAGCAGTGCTTGTGCCGCCTACAGGAAAGATGGCGGTATCAACGGATGGTTTTATCGTATCACCGGCATTTTTCCCGGGAGGAAATATCGGTAAGCTGTCCATCTGTGGAACAGTCAATGATCTGGCATGTATGGGGGCAAAACCATTATATCTGACCTGTGCCTTTGTCATTGAAGAAGGATTTCCGATGGAGAAGCTGGAAGAGATTGCCGCTGCGATGGAAAAGACGGCCAAAGAAGCAGGCGTCAGGATCGTATCCGGCGATACGAAGGTAGCCGGAAAAGGGCAGGTGGATGGTATCTTTATTACCACAACCGGTGTGGGACAGATTGAAGAAGGCGTCTGCACATCTGGAGATCTGGCGAAACCGGGAGATGCGATCATTGTGACCGGAGATGTGGGAAGACATGGATGTACCATTCTGCTGGCAAGGGAAGATTTTGGAATTGAAGCGGATGTAACCAGTGACTGTGCTCCTTTGTGGGGAACGGTCAAGTCCGTGATGGACGCAACCCATGATATTCATGTAATCCGTGATGCGACTCGCGGCGGAGTAGGAACGGTTCTCTATGAGATTGCCGAACAGAGTAATGTGGGGATTCGCCTGGATGCTTCCAAAGTTCCGGTTGCACCGGAAGTCAAGGGTGTATGTGGAATGTTAGGCCTGGAACCATTGTATCTGGCGTGTGAAGGACGTCTGGTCATCATGGCACCAAAGGAAGCAGCACCGAAGATTGTAGAAGCATTAAAACAATGTCCATATTCACAGAATGCAGCCATTATCGGGGAAGTGACAGAAGAACAGCCGGGACGTGTTGTCATGACAACGGAGATTGGAACACAGGCACTTCTTCCGCAGCCGGGCGGAGAGCTTCTGCCACGTATCTGTTAGAAGAATCCGTTGAAAAGAAGCAAGAGGTATTAGAGATGTGCAGAAGGGGACGAATATGGATACAAGAGTTGCAGTGATTTCTATCATTGTAGAAAATGAAAATGTAATAGAAGAGTTGAATCATCTGCTTCATGCAGAAGGGAAATATATCATTGGAAGAATGGGAATTCCTTACCGCGAGAAAGGAATCAACATTATCAGTATCGCAATTGATGCACCCCAGGATATCATCAGTGCATTGTCCGGGAAGATAGGGCGGCTCCGTGGGGTGACTGCGAAGACTGCATATTCCAATGTGATTACAAAGGATGGAAAATCGGAGGAATGATATGATCAAAATTGCAGTTTATGGAAAAGGCGGCATCGGCAAGTCAACAACGGTTTCAAATGTGGCGGCAGTTTTGGCAGAGCAGGGACTGAAAGTCATGCAGATCGGCTGTGATCCGAAAGCGGATTCCACGCTTCAGCTTCGCCAGGGGCAGCCGGTTCCTACGGTGCTGGAATTATATCAGCAGAAAAAGAATCATTTTCAGCTGGAAGATATGGTCAGAATCGGTTATAACGGTGTAGTCTGTGTGGAAGCAGGCGGCCCGACTCCCGGTCTTGGCTGTGCGGGACGCGGAATCATTACAGCATTGGAAAAATTAAAAGAAAAAGGCGCTTATGAAACTTATCAGCCGGATGTTGTGTTCTATGATGTTCTGGGAGATGTGGTCTGCGGCGGATTCTCTATGCCGATGCGAAAAGGCTATGCGGATAAGGTATTTATCATAACCTCTGGAGAAAATATGGCCATTCACGCTGCGGCCAATATTGCGATGGCCGTAGAGAACTTTAAGAATCGCGGATATGCTTCTCTGGGAGGGATTATTCTAAATCGCAGAAATGTTAAACGAGAAGAGGAAAAAGTGGCAGAGCTGGCCGAAGATTTTCAGACAGAAGTAATCGGGACGCTGTCCAGAAGTGAGCAGGTACCGATGGCAGAAGAACAGGGAAAGATTCTATTGGAATGTTATCCGGACAGTGACATGGCAGAAGAGTATCGTGTATTGGCGCGTCAGATTCTGGCAGCATGTCAGAAGGAGGAATTATGTTAAAGCGAGTGGGAGAATCTATTGATACGGAAGGTGCGGTAACGACGATCAAGGATGCTGCATTTCCGGCTCCATTTGCTTCTGAACTGGAATTCAATTCGCCGGTTCACGGCAACTGGAATATTGTCCACACTGGAATGCAGCTTCCGGAATCGAGGCAGATCTATGTATGTGCTGATAACTGTATGCGTGGTGTGGTACTGACGGCAGCAGAGATGAATGCGGCAGACCGGTTTTCCTTTGTGATTGTGGAAGAGGAGAATCTTCTGAATGGTAATCTGGAAGATGTGACCATAGAAGGTGTGACGGATGTAATTAAGAAGCTACCGGAATATCCGAAGGCAGTTCTTTTATTTACTGTATGCCTTCATCATTTTCTGGGCTGTGATCTGGACCGGGTCTATCAGGAATTAGAAGAACGATTCCCGGAGATTGTATTTATTCGTTGCTATATGGATCCGATCATGCAGAAGACTGGGCTTACGCCAGACCAGAAGTTAAGAAAAGCAATGTATGACCCCTTACCGGAACGAACGCCAGAGCCGAAGAGTGTAAGTCTTCTGGGCAGTGATTTTGCATTGGATGAGACGGCGGATATTCCGCGATTTCTTAAAGAGCATGGATATGCAGTAAGAGAACTTCCGGCCTGCAAGACATGGGAGGAATATCTGGAGTTAAGTGCTTCTGAGTTGTTCGTATCTTTCTATCCTCCGGGACGTTACGGTGCAGAGGTACAGGCAGAGCGACTGGGAAGAAAGCACTTGTATCTGCCGGCATGTTTTGGGTATGATGAGATTACGCAGCACATGAATGAACTTGCAGATGCATTACATTTACCACCAATTGATGCGAAAGATGAGATTGCAGCATGTGAAAGAGCATTGGAACAGGCACATCGGGAGATTGGCGATACGCCGATAGCGATTGATTATCTGTTCCATCCAAGACCGCTTGGGCTGGCAAGATTGTTGATCTCACACGGATTTGTGGTGGAAACCGTCTACCTGGACAGCATCAGCCCAGAGGAAAAAGAAGACTTTGAATGGCTTCGTGAACATGCACCTGGGTTAAAACTTGCGGCAACGATTCAGGTGAAGATGCGCGTGTTGCCAAGAGGCGGAGAGCGAGAAGTGCTGGCAATCGGTCAGAAAGCCGCATGGTTTACCAAAAGCCGGCATTTTGTCAATATGGTTCAAGGCGGCGGCCTGTATGGATTTGACGGAATCCGACAACTTGCGCAGTTGATGACAGAAGCTTTTCGGGAGGAAAAGGATACGGAATCACTGGTAATTCAAAAGGGATGGGGGTGTGATTGCTGCTTATGAGACAATCCTATCGTATTATACCGGTTTATACAGCCGATGTATCAGGCGTATGCTCGGCATTATATGAACTGGGCGGTATGACAGTCATGCATGACCCGTCCGGTTGCAATTCTACTTATAATACACATGATGAGATCCGCTGGTATGATCAGGACAGTCTGATCTATATCTCAGGATTAACGGAGATTGACGCCATTCTTGGAAATGATGAGAAATTTCTTCATGATATTAGAACGGCGGCCGAAGAGCTGCACCCTAAGTTTCTCGCTCTGGCAGGTTCTCCGATTCCCTTCATGAATGGAACGGATTTCCCGGCGTTAGCGCAGATTCTGGAAGAAGAAACAGGCATTCCTTCCTTTTCCGTTCCGACAAACGGGATGCATGATTATGTATATGGCGCAGGAATTGCTTTGGCTGAGATTGCAGAGCGCTTTACAGATTCTGAAAAGCGATGTACCAGTCCACGGAGTCTAAATGTTCTGGGGGTGACACCGTTGGATTTTGGGCCAATTTCACATGTAAAACGATTCATAGAAAGCCTGGAACAGTCTGGGTGGGAGGTGTTGTCTACCTGGGCCATGGGGGATGATCTGGATGCTCTGGCGCGAGCATCAGAAGCGGCTGTGAATCTGGTGGTTTCTTCCGTTGGTCTTCGCGTGGCGAAGGTCTTAGAGCAAAAGTTTGGGACACCTTATGTGGTCGGGACCCCGGTGGGAGATTTTACAGAAGACTTGTCAAAGGCACTGGAACAGGCCGTAGAGAGTGGAAAAATGTCGGTAGCTTACCTTGACAGAAGACTGTCAGGTGATGCTGAGATTACACTGATCGGAGAACCTGTTACGATGGGATCTCTGGCTGCGGCAATCGAACGTAAGACAAGGCAGCCAGTTCGTGTATTATGTCCATTGGAAGAGACCGATGGTTTACTGGCACCTAAAGATCTAGTGATTCGTGGAGAAGAAGAGGCAGAAGAACGGTTGAAAGATGCAAAAGTCATTGTTGCAGACCCACTCTATCGGCCGATTTGTCCGGCAAAGAGCCGATTTTACGAATTGCCTCACATTGCATTTTCCGGGCGGATCTACCTGAAGAGACTGACTGCTCTGGTAGATCTTTGCAAAGAATAAATAAATAGGATGGGATTGTTTTATGCAGCCCATCCTGTTTTTTTTAGTTTTTCAAAAGCTGGAATGGTACTTCCTAAAATTGACCTCCTGTGATATAATCGAATGTAGTCTGGAAGGATAGATAGCGATGATCCGAATATGTTACAGCAATGGAGGCAAGAATGGATACGCATGAGATATTGATGAAATTGAAAAATGGAGAGTTGTCTGTGGAAGAAGCAGAAAGACATCTTAGAAGGCAGCCGTTCGAAGAACTGGGATATGCCAAGATTGATACCCACCGGAAACTGCGCTCTGGTTTCCCAGAGGTCGTATTCTGCAGTGGAAAGGCAGACGAGCATCTTCTTGAAATCTTTGGGAAAATATATGAAATGGAGGGAGAAGTGTTCGGGACCAGAGCGTCTCAGAGACAGTATGAGCTATTAAAAGAAAGATATCCGGATGTTCAGTATGATACCGTGTCCGGAATCATCAAAATTGAGAATCCGGGGAAAGAAAAACAGGGATGTATTACCGTATGTACCGCAGGAACTTCAGACATTGCAGTGGCGGAAGAAGCTGCCCAGACAGCGGAATACTTTGGCTCTTATGTAGAGCGTGTATATGATGTGGGCGTCAGCGGCCTGCACCGGCTGCTTGCGAATCTGGATACGATTCAGAAGGCCAATTGTATCATTGCGGTGGCTGGAATGGAAGGAGCCCTGGCAAGTGTCATTGGAGGTCTGGTGGATAAGCCGGTCATTGCCGTTCCGACTTCTGTCGGGTATGGAGCGAATTTAAAGGGGCTGTCAGCATTACTGACCATGATTAATTCCTGTGCCAATGGAATTGCGGTCGTAAATATTGATAATGGCTATGGAGCAGGATATATTGCATCACAGATTAACAGATTGGGGGAACGGTAATGGGTAAGACACTATATTTAGAATGCTACAGTGGAATCAGCGGCGATATGACGGTCGGTGCTTTATTGGACCTTGGTGCGGATCCAGAGATTTTGAAAGAGCAGCTTAGAAGCCTTACGGTGGAAGGATTTGATGTACAGATCAGCCGCGTGAAAAAGTCGGGCCTGGATGCCTGCGATTTTCGAGTTATCTTAGATAAAGAGCATGAAAACCATGATCATGATAATGGATATCTTTATGGTCATGATGACATGCAGATACATACACATGAGCATGGTGAACATATACACAGCCATGAAGAACATGAACATGTTCATGGAACACATGAGCACAGTCATGAAGGACATACCCATGATCACGGCCATGAAGGTCACGAACATCATCATACACATGAGCATCGTGGGCTTCCAGAGATTCTGGATATCATCTGGCATTCTGGAATTACGGAACATGCCAAAAAGATTGCGGTTGATATTTTTGAAGTACTGGCAGAGGCAGAAGCAAAAGCTCACGGCACCACACTGGAAGAAGTGCATTTTCATGAAGTGGGAGCAGTCGATTCCATTGTGGATATTGTAGCGGCTGCCGTATGCCTGGACAATCTTGATGTTACAGAAGTTATTGTACCTGAGTTGTATGAAGGGCGTGGAACCATCCGCTGCCAGCATGGCGTGATTCCGGTGCCGGTTCCGGCAGTGCTGAATATTGCGCAGCAGCATGGACTTACGCTGCATATCACAGAGACGGAAGCAGAACTGGTGACTCCGACCGGAGCAGCGATTGTGGCGGCAGTACGGACTTCGGATCATCTTCCGGGAAAATATAAGATTCGAAGAATCGGAATGGGAGCCGGCAAACGTGATTACGGAAGGACCAGTATTCTGCGGGGAATGTTGATTGAGCCGGAATCCGAAGAAGCAGATTATATCTACAAATTAGAGACGAATCTGGATGACTGTACGCCAGAGGCGCTGGGGCATGTAATGGAGCGTCTGTTCAAAGCCGGAGCCAGAGACGTGCATTATATTCCGGTATTTATGAAGAAGAACCGTCCGGCATATCAGATGAATGTAATCTGCAGTGAAGAAGATGTACCAAAGATGGAAGAGATCATCTTCCATGAGACAACGACGATTGGGATTCGCAGGGTGAAGATGGAGCGGACGGTCATGCAAAGAGAAATCTGCACAGTACGGACTTCTCTTGGAGAGGCAAAGGTCAAGGTCTGCAGATTAGAAGGATATGTCCGGGTGTATCCAGAATATGAAAGTGTCACTGCAATCTGCAGGGAAAAGGGACTCTCTTATCAGGAAGTTTGGAGCAGAGTCCGCCATGAGGCAGAAGATGAGGTGTTGTCATGAGTCCATCCGTTTTATGCTATGAAGAGAAAAAAGAGAAGCTAAAGCATCAGTTGGAGGAATATGCCAAAGAAGATCTGGTCGTAGCCTTTTCCGGAGGTGTGGACAGCAGCCTGATCTTAAAAATCGCCTGTGAAGCTGCCAGGAAGACCGGGCGAAAGGTTTATGGGATTCTGTTTCACGCAATGATGCATCCGTCCGGCGAGATTGACGGTGCCAGGACGGTGGCCGAAGAGGTGGGGGCTGTCTTTCATGTATTGGAAATGGATGAATTGAACGGAGCAGATATCCAGGATAATCCGGTAGACCGTTGTTATCGTTGTAAGAAATATCTCTTTCAGGAACTGAAAAAAGAAGCAGAAAGACTTGGCGTTCGCAAGATCCTTGAAGGGACAAATGAAGATGATCTGCATGTATATCGGCCGGGGATCCGGGCAATCCATGAACTGGGGATGATAAGTCCGCTGGCAGATGCAGGACTTACCAAAGAAGAGGTGCGCAGAATGGCAAAAGAGTATGGAATCTCTGTTGCGAAGAAGCCGTCCAGCCCATGTCTTGCTACCAGATTTCCTTATGGAACGAGACTGTCATATGAAGCGATGCGTAAGGTGGAGCAAGGAGAAGCGTATCTAAGATCACAGGGATTTTATAATGTAAGACTTCGGGTACATGGAGAGATCGCCCGAATCGAAGTAGATAAAGAGAATATGAAACGTGTGATAGAACAGGGAGATGCCATTACAGAATATCTGAAAAAACTGGGATATACATATATTACATTAGATATGGAAGGATTTCGCTCGGGAAGCATGGATGTGTGGATAGAACAGAAGGATAATCAGGAATAGATTCATCTGGAGAATTTACAGAATTCAACAGTCCAGACATTGCATAGATACCATACACTTGATTGTATGTTATGCAATGTCTGGACTGTTGCACGACGTTGGCTTATTCAATTTTTTTCTCCTTATCTGTTCACATCAAAAATTTCGATTCTGATCAATGCGATTACCCCAAGTGAAAGCTCTCATAATATTCTGCCAAGAACGCTTCTAATTTCTTCAACATAATTAACATCTCCTTTTCTTTTTCTTGTTGATATCTTGTTCCTCTTTCTGATTATAATTTAACATTCTTTTGAAAAAAATGGAAATACATATAATAGACGTCTTGTGATACCTTATAAGTATAATAGAAATGGCAGATATGGCGTTCTGTTTGACATAGCGGGGAAAACGTGCTAGGATGCAAATGATTATTGAATCAGTAGAAAGGGAATGAGTTCATGACAAAGACAAGAGTAGATGTGTTTCGTATGGTAATGTTAGCAATGATGGTAGCGATTGGAGTCGTTATTTCACCAATTCTTAGAGTAGAAGGAATGTGTCCGACAGCACATCTGATCAATATTGTATGTTCTGTATTGATGGGACCGTGGTATTCTTTGTTATGTGCAACTTTAATCGGAATCATCCGTATGATGTTTATGGGGATTCCGCCACTTGCACTTACAGGAGCAGTATTTGGTGCCTTTTTATCTGGTGTGTTTTATCGATTATCTAAAGGAAAGATAATCTGTGCAGTTATAGGAGAGGTGTTTGGGACTGGAATTATCGGTTCTATCGTCTCTTATCCGGTAATGGCTTTTCTGATGGGAAGAGATGGATTGACAGCCTTTTATTATACACCGATGTTTCTGGGGGCAACTTTGATGGGTGGTACCGTAGCATACTTTTTCTTAAAAGCATTGAGCCGTGCCGGACTGCTTGTCAAATTCCAGCAGAGTTTAGGAGGTCCGGTATATGACAGAAAGCATAAAATGGCTGCAGAACCAAACTAAGAGGTGCAGGCCTTTAATTCATTGTATCACGAATCCTATCTCTATTCATGACTGCGCAAATGTGATACTGGCAGCAGGAGGACGGCCGATCATGGCAGAACATCCTCGTGAAGTAGCTCAGATTACGGCGAGTGCTGATGCATTGATGCTGAATCTGGGAAATATAACGGATGCCAGAATGGAGTCAATGAAGATAGCGTTAAAAACAGCGAAAGAGCGATCTATACCAGTGTTATTAGATCTGGTGGGTGTAGCCTGCAGTGATCTTCGAATGGCATATGTAAAAGAATTGTTCACAATAGGTTATCCGGCTATCTTGAAGGGAAATATGTCGGAGATTCTGGCGATGGCCGGAAGACCGTCGCACAGCATTGGGATTGATGCCGGAAAAGAGGATGCACTGACAGAGGCTAACAGAGAACAAGTCCTTCAGACCTTGCATGAGTTTTCTATAAAAACAGGTACGGTTATTCTGGCAAGTGGAAAAGAAGATCTGATCGTGGGTGGACATCGTGCATATCTGATTGCAAATGGTGATCCGATGTTATCCGAGATTACAGGAACGGGCTGTATGTTGGGAGCTTTGTGTACGGCTTTCCTGGCATCTGACAGGGAAGAAGGAATTCATGCAGCTGTGCTGGCAGCTGCGTCTATGGGAATTGTCGGAGAACTTGCGGCAAAGGAATGCCCTGGAACTGGAACGTTTCAGGTAAGACTGCTGGACTGCCTGTATCAGCTCGATGAAGAGCTGATGACAGACAAGGCAAGAATCTATGATTTGTCGGATTCTACTTTGAGCATCCGATAACCAATACCAATATGCGTCTGAATATACTGGGGAGAGCCGGGGGCACTCTCCAGTTTTTTTCTAAGGGTTGCCATGAATACACGTAAGGATGCCACGTCATTTTCCCAACAGCTTCCCCATACGCTTTGGGTAATGAACTTGTGGGTCAGGACTTTACCAGTGTTTTGTGCCAAAAGACAGAGAAGTTTGTATTCAATGGGTGTCAGATGAAGTTCTTCATCGCCAAGATATGCACAGTTTGCCGCATAGTCGATTCGAAGCTGTCCATTTACGAAGATGGCCTGCTGTGAATTATTGTTTTGCATGAGGGCAAGGCGTCTCTGAGTCACACGCAGTCTGGCCAACAGTTCATCGACGGAAAATGGTTTGGTCAGATAATCATCGGCACCGGCATCCAAAGCATCGATTTTGTCAGTATCTTCACTTCTCGCACTGACAACAATAATTGGAGTGTTAGACCAGCTACGGATACGGGTGATGACCTCGACACCGTCAATGTCCGGCAGTCCCAGATCCAGAAGGATGATATCCGGATTGTGGGAAGCAGCCTCCATCACAGCATCTTCTCCGTTCTCTGCGGTGATAAAACGATAATCATGTGCTTTTAATGTGGTAGTGATCAGATTGCGTACAGGAGCATCATCTTCCACTACAAGTATCTGAATTTTATTCATGTAATACAATCTCCTCTCTTGGAAGGGTAAAGCGGAAGATTGCACCATGCGGCAGATTATCTTCCACATGAATGGTTCCGCCATGGGCTTCCACAATGGCTTTGCACAGAAACAGGCCCAGCCCCACACTGCGCCGGCTGTCAGCAATTTTATTCGATCCGCAGTAGAATTTATCAAAGATCTTATCTTTGTCTTCCTCAGAGATTCCGGGCCCATTATCGGCAACAGAGATTTCAGCCATGCTGCCGGTCGTGCGAGCGGAGATTGTGATAGAAGAATTCTGCGGAGTATATTTTATAGCATTATCTACAAGGTTTGCAATGACCTGTACGATCAGTTTAGTGTCAGCCTTTACCAGGATCAGATCATCCTTACAATCGACGGTCAGATGGTGCTGCTGAAGTTTACGGCTACTGTACTGTACAACTTCTTCTATGATATCACTCAAAAGTTCCGTAGTGACACGAAGGGTCATGCGTCCCTCCTCTATTCTTGTGGCAGATAAAAGATTTTCGACCAGATTGATCAGCCACATAGAATCTGTATAAATATCCTCGTAAAGCTTTTGCTTCGTTTCTTCATCAAAATGACTTCCGTTGCTTATCAGATTACTGGCATTTCCGGAGATGGAAGTCAGAGGGGTCCTAAGATCGTGAGAAATCGTACGAAGCAGATTTGCCCGAAGCTGCTCACTTTTTGCCAGGATCGCAGCAGCTTCTTTTTCACGGATATTTTTTTCGTTTTCCAATGCCAGTGCACATTCACTTAAGATAGAAAGAAGGATACTGTGTTCAGAAGTATCTTGCAGATTATTTCCTATGTCAATCCCAATAACTCCATAGATACGGTCATTGACACGAAGCGCAAGATAGAAGAATCTGGAATCAGAAAAAAGCTTTGTAGTCGCCCCTGCAGAATGATTGTGCTTTAATACCCATTCTGCTGCGCTTGTCTCGATCTCTTTATTATAAGATGGAAAGTCCTTCCCATTTGCCGGAAATGTATGAAGCGTGGACAATTTTCCGCCTGAAGCCTCAAAAATAATGATATTACGGTTGGTAAGCTTGATAATCTGTGTTGCTGTAACCGTCAGAATCTGCACTTTATCATTGGCTTTTGCCAGGAGCTGATCTGTATCCAGAAGGATTCTTGTACGCTGCGCACTTTTCGAAGACTGTTCTGCCTGTTCCTTATATCGGATAGCCAGAATTCCGGTGAGAAATGCTGTCAGAAACATGACCACAAACGTAACCGGATAGCCGGTATCATAAGCCGCGAAAGAAAAGCGGGGAACGGTAAACAGATAGTTGAAGATAAATACACTGGCAATCGATGAGACTAGACTGTATACCCAGTGGAAAGTAGCAATAGAAGTCAGAAGAACTCCCAGAATATATACCATAATGATGTTCGAATCTGTGAATCCCAGACGATGGAATAAAAGGCACAAAAGAGTAGCACCCAACAAAATAACAACACTTTTGGCAGCATTTTCCAGAATGCTGATAAGCTGTTTTTTCTTGTTTGTTCTGGCAGAATATGAGGTGTTAATTGTTATATCTTTATCCATAGTCTGATTCATGATTCATGTCCTCCGATATGTAGTATCCATTGTAGCACAGGCAGATGCAATTATCTACCTAGAGTTTCTGAATCATGCTTGTCCGTAATCTGTGATTGATTTTCTGTAAGAAATTCATCGATTTGTTTCATAATAAAGTATCCGAATGAAAAAAGAGCGATTATCAGGATGATAAGAAACAGTTCTTTCATAGGATTACCACCTCCTCAAAAGGGCAGCGAAGAATCAGATATGAAAATATTTCTGAATCGTCTTTAAATGTCCAAGCACAAGAATCGAGTTTTCTTCCGTCAGAAATGTATCCGGTGTGATGTTCATATCCATTTTTCCGTTTACTCTGATTCCAAGAATATTCAGCCCGTATTTTTTACGGATATCTATTTGTAATACCGTCTTGTTGCACCATTCTTTTGGAATTGCCAGCTCGAAGATGGAGTAGTCACCATCTAGATCAATATAATCAAGAATATAATCCGAGGTACAACGGATTGCCGTCCATGCAGCTAATTGTTTCTCGGGATATACAACTTTATCTGCCCCATTTCGCAGTAAAAACTTTTCGTGTACACCGGTAGAGGCCCTGGCAATGACCTTTTTTGCTCCTAATTCTTTTAATAGAGAAGTTGTTTCCAGTGAATTCTGAAAATTATCCCCGATGGCCACGATACATACATCAAAATTACGAATCCCCAATGTAGAAAGAAATTCTTCATTCGTACTGTCACCGATCAAAGCATTCGTAACGTAGGGAAGGATAGCGTTGATTCGCTCTTCATTATCATCAATTGCCATTACTTCGTGGTTAAAATCATTCAGTTTAAATGCAATATGCCGTCCAAATCTGCCAAGACCGATCAATAATATAGATTTCATAAGTTCCTCCTTATCCGACAGTCAATTTTTCCTGAGGTAATTTTACCGGAGACACACGGCGGTTAGATAAAGCCGCAAAAATTAATGTCAGTCCACCGACTCTGCCCAAATACATCAAGAGAATCAAGATACTATGTGATAATAAACCAAGCTGTGGAGTGATACCAAGCGTCAGTCCGACGGTACCTACAGCCGATGCTGTTTCAAATAAACAGGTCAGTAGAGGAAGATCTTCTACACGACTGATAATAAGCCCTCCACTGAAAAATAAAGTACAATACATGGTCGCAATCGTTATCGTATTACGTACGCCATCTGGAGTGATCCTTCGTCCAAAAAATTGTGTATCTTCATTGTGACGGAAGACAGAGATGGATGTAGACAGCATGACGGCAAGTGTTGTGGTCTTCATTCCACCGGCTGTGGATCCAGGAGAACCACCGATTAACATTAGAAAAATCATGAGTGCAAGCCCTGCTTCGCTGATCATCGTCAGATCAGTTGTATTAAATCCGGCTGTCCTTGGAGTAACTGCCTGGAATAGAGAGATCCAGATGCGTTCTCCCACAGGCGTATCCGAGAATTCAAAAAAGAAAAAATATAGAGTGGGAAGCAGAATTAAAAATGAAGTCATCATTATGATAATCTTACTCTGCATCCGGTATCTTTTAATATTCAGTTTGTTGATTGTGATATCGTCCCATGTCAGAAAACCAATACCACCAATGATGATCAAAGCCATAATAGTCAGATTGATCACAGGTGTATTGGAAAAATGAGTCAGGGATGAATAAGGAGTTTCACATCCCATCAAATCAAATCCTGCATTACAAAATGCAGAGATAGAATGAAAAACGCTGTACCAGATTCCTTTCAAAGGCCCAAATTCTTTACAGAATGTAGGTGCCATGATAATAGAAGCAATCAGTTCGATTAAAAATGTCGTTTTCAAAATAAAACCAGTCAGCCGAACAATTCCGCCAACTTTGGGTGCGGAGATTGCTTCCTGCATGGTACTTCTCTGCTTCAGACTAATCTTCTTACCGGAAAATATTTCAATAGCTACGGCAAATGTTACGACACCCATACCGCCAATCTGTATCAAAAGAATGATAACCGCCTGTCCGAAAGTGGACCAGTAAGTAGCTGTATCATGAACGACCAGCCCAGTCACACAGGCAGCAGAAGTTGCGGTGAATAAAGCATCTGAAAAAAGTGGACTATGCCCATCCTGTGTGGAAAAAGGCAGCATTAACAATAAAGTTCCTATCAAAATAACGGCAGCAAAGCCAAGAATAATAATCTGTGCGGAAGTAAGTTGCTTTTTTAACTTGCTCATGTATCTATGCCAGCTCCTTAAATACACCAAAATAAAATAAAACAATGGTGTGCGCGTCAGTTTTACCGACACTTTCTTTCAGTATATTTTCGCACCAGTTCCATAAAATATGCATTAGGGCATGAAGTCTGGCATTAAGATTGTATAAAGAAAAAAGAAGGAATATATGGACAAAAAATGGACTTCATATCTTACAGAATCCTGAGATATGAAGTCCAAATATTCCATATAAACAATAGTGAAAACGCAGCAGGAGGGATTTGAACCCCCGGAGCCTTGCGGCTCTTCTGCTTTCGAGGCAGATGCCATCAGCCAACTCGACCACTGCTGCATAATAATTCTTTCTATGAATAGAAAGTACGCATATATCGGTGCGCTTTTTCTATTATAGCATAAAATGACAGAAAGATGGAATACCTAATCTGAAAAACGTTTAGAAAAAGGAAAGAGGCCAGCACATGTGCACTGGCCATTGGAGGGGGATGAAAAAAATCTATATAAATTTTACTAATTGTTAGGCGAAGTCCGGTAACCATACCCTATGATAATAAAAGCACAACCACCGTCTTCTTTAATTGATATCTTTATTATATAAGTGAAATGTGACGGGAATATGTCAAGAACTGGAAAAGTTTATAAAGTTTCTTAAGAAAAACATAAATTGGGGACGTAGTACTTTGCAAAAGTACTACGTCCCCAATTAAAAAATGTGGTGTACCCAAATGAATTTTACCCTGTACCCAAATGACAAAGAAATTGTTCATAATTTACCCCATCGTTGCATGGAACCTGCTCTTTTACGGAATCGGCAAGTGCAAGTTCTAGAAATTCTCCGGCCAGCTGAATTGCGTCAGCAATGGAATCGCCTCTTGCAACTCCGCCGGCAATGCAAGAAGCAAAGAGGTCGCCAGTCCCAGAGTAGCTTCCACCAATGTAGGGAAAAGAAACAAGAAAGGAATCTTTTGCGGTGATATAGAGGTTCCCTATTGCTTTTGTATTATCATCTTTCTGGAAATGTATTCCGGTAACGATAATGTTCTGTGGTCCGGTTTTACAGAGCTGCTGCCCAAGCTCTTGAATCGTGGAAAACAGTTCATCAGAATCTTTCATATGGGTTATGTTTTGATAATTGGCGTCGGTCAACAGACATAATTCTGTGAGATTCGGAGTGATGATATCGGCTCTTTGTACCAGTAGCTGCATTTGTTTTAATAAAGAAGGGGTATACATGGAATAGGTCTGTCCGTCATCCCCCATGACTGGATCCACTAGAAGAAAGGTATCAGGGGTATCAAAGGTATCAATAAAGCGAAAAATCTGGTTGATCTGCGCTACACTGGCAACATATCCAGTGTAGATTCCATCAAAATGTTGCCCCATCTTTTCCCATTCTGAACGAAAATATTCCATCTTATCTGTATAATCATCGCAGTAATAACTGGGATATTCTGTCTGTGCGGTCAATATTGCCGTGGGAAGCGGGCAGGCCTGCACGCCCATAGCAGATAGAACAGATATTGCAGCCGTCAAAGAGCAACGGCCAAATCCTGATAAGTCATTAATAACAGCTATTTTTTTTGTCATAATATGTAAACCTTCCTTAATATTCATGGGTTTATAGTAACACTAATAAGTTAGTTTTGAAAAGGAATGAGAAAAAAATAAAAAGAAAAAAACAAAAAAATCAAAATAAATGTTGACAATGTAGAGAGACTAGGATATAATTTATTTTGCTGTGAAAATGATTCATAGTTGTGTGGGCGTAGCTCAGCTGGATAGAGCGTTTGGCTACGGACCAAAAGGTCGGGGGTTCGAATCCTCTCGCCCACGTTTTCAACCTCTTGCAGAGTTTTGTAAGAGGTTTTTTTGTTATATACTGAAAATGTATGTGACACGGTTTTCAAATTTTATAATAATGTTATCAGGAGGAAATGAAATGGAAAAAATAAAGATAAACTGTGCAGTCTGTAACAATCAGTGTCAAATGGAGGTTGAGATTGAAGATGATGAGGTTGTAGATGTGACAGGAAACGGATGTATGAAGGGATATATCTATGCTCAGAATGAAGCAGTTGTAAATCTGCATAAATAACCAGATTTTTTGTAGACATTTATGTTGAAATATACTAAAATAATAATATCGACAGCAATTTTAAGGAAGGAAGGGAACTAGTTTATGGAAAGAAATGTTATCGTAGGACAGTCAGGAGGCCCTACAGCAGCGATTAACTCAAGTCTTGCAGGAGTTTATCGTACTGCGAAAGATCGTGGAGCTAAGAAAGTGTATGGTATGCTTCATGGAGTAGAAGGATTATTACAAGAGAAGTATATCGATCTTTCTGATCATATCAAGACCGAATTGGATGCAGAATTATTGAAAAGAACACCGGCGGCATTTTTGGGGTCATGCCGCTATAAACTGCCAGAGATTCATGAGAACCGTGAAGTATATGATAAGATCTTTGCAATTCTTGAAAAATTAGATATTGAAGCATTTATTTATATTGGTGGAAATGATTCTATGGACACCATCAAGAAGTTGTCTGATTATGCAATTATTACAGGTTTCCCGACAAGATTCATCGGATGCCCGAAGACAATCGATAATGACCTTGCACTTACAGATCATACACCTGGATATGGAAGTGCAGCGAAGTATATTGGTACTTCAATGAAAGAGATTATCCGTGACAGCTTCTGTCTGGAATATGAAAAAGGTATTGTTACGATCGTAGAGATTATGGGACGTAATGCCGGTTGGCTGACTGGTGCTACAGCTTTGTCAATGGGTGAAGACTGCGAAGGTCCTGATCTGGTATATCTGCCGGAGATTACATTTGATCTTCAGAAATTCAGCGCAAAAGTAAAGGCTCTTCTGAAGAAGAAGACATCCATCGTAGTCGCAGTATCAGAAGGTATCCGTATTGCAGATGGAAGATATGTATGTGAATTGGGTAACAGCATTGACTTCGTTGATGCATTTGGACACAAGCAGTTATCAGGAACAGCATCATATCTTGCAAGCTTCATCGCAGGTGAGATGGGATGTAAGACTCGTGCGATCGAGCTGAGTACATTACAGCGTTCTGCTTCTCATGCAGCATCCCGTGTAGATATTCTGGAAGCATACCAGGTAGGCGGTGCAGCTGTTAAGGCAGCAGATGAAGGAGATTCCGGTAAGATGGTTGTTCTTCAGAGATTATCTGATGATCCATATCAGTGTGGAACAGAAGTGAAAGACGTTCACAAGATCGCTAACGATGAGAAGCTTGTTCCAAGAGAGTGGGTAAATGAAGAAGGTACTTATGTAACCAATGAATTTATTTCTTATGTAAGACCGCTGATTCAGGGAGATGTATCACCGGTTATGGTAGATGGTATTCCAAGACATCTGTATACACCGAAGGAATTAAGCCACAGAACAAAATAAAAGAAGGAATGAGGATGCCTGCTACAAAATAAGGTGACAGGCATCCTTTTTGCAACTATCCATTTGGAGAAAGCTTCCGATAGAAAGTCCTGTAGGCTTCGAAATGTTTCTTAAAATATGGCAAAAGTACTTGCTTTTTGGAAAAGAATCCAGTAATATATGAATCACTCTATAATTCGAAAGAATCTATTTTATTCTCTTAGTTTTATTCTCTTAATCTTATTCAGATGTTTATCCAAGAGAACAGGTAATTTTATAGGAAGATGAGGTGATGTAAGTGGTACCAAAAGAGGGCTATGATGTGCTGCGTCTGGTTGAGCATGGACAGACCTGTTATATCAGCTCGGAGTATGTGGATGGCAGAATACTGGCGAATTGGTTGAGATATCATCCACATGTCTCAAAAGAACGGTTGCTGGGGTGGGTTCAAATGATTGCAAAACAGCTGGGAATGATTCATAAGTGTCGAAAAAAGCCGTTTTATCAGTATGTGAATCCATATAGTATTGTTATCACAGAGGAAGGAGACCTATATTTTTTAGATTTTGAGGCGCAATCCAATGAAGAGATGCTTCGGTTTATGCGAAGAAGGGTGGTGCGAGAATATTTTCTTCCGGCGGAAGAACCGTATTATCAAAAAGCAAGCATAAGTCTGGATATTTATGGATTTGGAAGGACAATACAGTATCTGCTCGCTGTCTCAGAGCCAGATCCACCTTTGACGAAAAAAGAAGAAAAGAAATTTCAGAAAATCATATCGAGATGCCTAAAGAGGCAGTCCAAGAAATCATATCAAAATGTATCAGAAATTCGAAAACATATCCCAATCATGAAGGAAAAAACAAAGCGGACATACAGCAGAAGAACAAAGTTCTTTTTTGCTGCAGGGGTAATAATTATAATTGCGTCTGTATGTATGATTGCATTTTCCAAAGAAAAAGATCAAGGCAAGAAGGCAGCTATTACTACAGTTGAAGAACCAAAGGAGGAAAATGTATCTGAAAAAAAGGAGATTCAAAATGCATATCGTGATCTGGCATTTGAGTATTTTTTAGAACTAAATGATTGTAAAAAAAGCCTGGAATATCTTGAAAAAATAAAAAAAGAAGATGAACAAGCAAAAGATCTGGAAGTAATCATAAAGGCTGTGGAAAACGAAAAATCAGAAATAAACCGAACCGCACTTAAGAATCATCTGAAAAGTCTGGAAGAAAGTATGATTCAGGAGAAAGCAGACCAATACTGCCAGTGCCTGATCCGTGGATATGGAATGTTAACTGGTGAGCAGGCGGCAGAGAATATTCTGCGTCTTGGAAACCAATATCTGGAGCAAGAACATATTGGAAAAGAGGGGGAAAAAGAGGTAAAAGAATATATGGCTTCTTCCTGTGAAACGTTGGATAAAGTAAAGGAGGCGGCAGAACTATATGAAGGAGTTATGGAATTAGAAACAGATGTCTATAAGAGAGAAGAGTTATACAAAAAGATAGCAATGTTATATGAATCTTGTGAAGAAAAAGATATGGCGTTAGATACTTGTGTTCAGGGAATTGAAGAATTGGAGGATTCTGTTGAACTTAGACTATTGCATATCCGACTCATATGCAAAGATTCATCCGTTGACCGTAGCTTCTGCGCTCAGACAGTGCAGGAATATATGCGAAAAGTTCCAGAGATTCTAGAGAATGAAGAGTTTCAAAAATTGCAACAGGAATACGAGATTCGAATAGAAGGTGAGGAAGTATGGGTAGGAAATTCAAATGGATAATAATAGGATTGATGATTCTTGGATTGTCATACTGTCAGCTGTCATTTTGGGGCAATGTAGTATCGGCTAAAGAGGAAGAATTTGTTGATGATGAAGAATCTGCAGATGAAAATGAAGAGAAGATTGAAAAGTTTCAACTTGCGATTCCGCCAGAAGATGGAAAGAATGGGTATTATGTTACCAGACCAGAAGTAGAATTGTGTCATGTAAGTAAAGTCGGGGTGACCAAGTATTGTTTTACGGACAGTAATGGACAGAGTATGGAAGGAGTATTGAGTCAGGAAAATGAAAAAGCCAGTATTGAAAAAGAGAGATTTCAGGAAGGGAAGAATCATTTGTCCGTATGGATGGAGGATGCAGAAGGAAACAGACTGGAAGAAAGCTCAGTGGAAAAGGATTTTCTGATTGATACGAAGGCTCCAACATTATACTTGCAAACGCCCCGTGGAGAAGATTCATGGTATCAGAAAGAAGTTGTATTGAAAGCTTCGGCTGAAGATGGAGAACAAGGAAGTCAAATTAACTGGTTATCTTGTACATCTGGTGATCGGGTCCTTGGAGGAACCAGCGAATCTATGGCAGATTTTCGTATTCATCTGGAATCTACTGCAGGAGAAGCGGTGTACGTGACTGTAGGAGTCACTGACCGTGCCGGAAATTATACGGAAAAGAGCTGCAAATTGTATATTGATCATCATTCGCCTCAAACTATGATCGAAGGAATTCAAAATTACATGATTACCAGTCAGCCGGTAGAGGTGACTTATCGGGTAACAGAAGACAATCTGATTAGGAAGGCAAGTGCATGTGCAAAACGAAAAGATCCAGCCGGAAATATGACTGTGCTGGAAGTTACTGACTGGGTCGAAAGTGGTAATGAGTATTCTGCAAAACAGTTTTTGACAGAAGATGGAATCTATCAATTAGGAGTGAAGGCTGCTGATTATGCGGGTTATGAAGATAATAATGAAGCGCAGGTAATTATTGATAAAGAGAATCCCGTGATTCGTTATGTGGATCGGCTTCATCAACAGTATTTGAAAAGCTTCTGCTGGAATTATCCAATAGAGGAGTGGATTCTGGACTTTACCAGTTATACATATTCTGTTTCTCTCGATGGGAAGCTGTATCATCTAGGAGAAGAAATATTGGCAGAGGGTGGACATATCTTGGAGGTAAAAGCAATTGATTCTGCTGGAAATATTGGTACGGCAAAGGCATATTTTGTCATTGATCATACAGCCCCTCAGGTGGTGTTCTCCAATCTGGAAGACGAAAAGACATATGAAGAAGAGAAGGATTTCCAGATTACACTCTCTAATCAGGAAGATTTTATTAAAGAAATACGAATCAACGGAGAGGTACAGAAAACAAATTCACGAAGTAAGATATATCAATATACAGTTCAGGAATATAGAAATTATGAGATTATTGTGAAAGCATATGACAGAGCTGGTAACCAGACAACAGAACGGATTTCATTTGATATTGTACCAAAAGAAACAGCATTTCAGAAGATTACCAGACCAATGCGAGAGAAGATTGTCCCATCGCAAAAGAAGGAACAGAAAGAAAATAAGCCATCTGTTCAGGCATCTTTCGTTAAAAAATTGTGCTTTATTGGCATCGGTATTCTGATCCTTATGATTGGAAGTGTCATGATTGGGTGGGCTGTTAAGCAGAGGTGTAATTTGAAAAAAGAGTTGTGAAAATAGTCGCATTATGGTATGGTTTATATAGTTAAATGAATGTGCCGAGATGAGAGAGCGAATGATTACAACAGCGATACTGTTGTTTAGTTTGCTCTTTTTTTACAAAAAGAGGTATGGAGAATGAAAGTAGGAGGAAGCAAGTTATGGCAAAGTATGTAATGGCTTTGGACGCAGGGACAACAAGTAACCGTTGTATTCTTTTTAATGAAGCGGGTGAAATGTGCAGTGTAGCACAGCGTGAATTCAAACAATATTTCCCACAGCCCGGATGGGTAGAACATGACGCAGATGAAATCTGGGCAAGTCAGCTGGGAGTGGCAGTAGAAGCGATGAATATGATTGGAGCGACAGCAGAAGATATTGCGGCAATTGGAATTACCAATCAACGTGAGACTGCAATTGTATGGGATAAAAATACAGGAGAACCTGTATATCATGCAATCGTCTGGCAGTGCAGAAGAACTTCTGAATATTGCGACACCCTAAAAGCAAAAGGGTTGACGGAGAGGTTCCAGAAGAAGACCGGACTGGTGATTGATGCATATTTTTCAGGAACAAAGGTAAAATGGATTCTTGACCATGTACCGGGAGCTAGGGAGAAAGCTGAAAATGGAGAGCTGCTTTTTGGTACAGTAGAGACATGGCTGATCTGGAAACTGACGAAAGGGGCAGTTCATGTGACGGATTATTCTAATGCTTCCAGGACAATGCTTTTTAATATCAATACATTGGAGTGGGACGATGAGATTCTGGAGGAATTGAATATTCCCAGGTGTATGCTTCCGGAAGTTAAGCCTTCAAGTTGTGTATATGGAGAGGCTGACCCTTCGTTCCTTGGGGGGCCGATCCCAATTGCCGGTGCAGCAGGAGATCAGCAGTCGGCGTTGTTCGGACAGACTTGTTTCCGCCCGGGAGAAGCGAAGAATACATATGGAACAGGCTGTTTCTTACTGATGAATACAGGAGAGCAACCTGTGTTTTCTAAAAATGGTCTGGTGACAACGATTGCGTGGGGATTGGATGGCAAGGTCAATTATGCATTAGAAGGTTCCATCTTTGTGGCAGGGGCTGCAATTCAATGGTTAAGAGATGAGATGCGTTTGATTGATTCAGCGGCAGATTCGGAATATATGGCGAAGAAAGTAAAGGATACGAACGGATGCTATGTAGTGCCGGCATTTACTGGACTGGGAGCACCACATTGGGATCAATATGCCAGAGGAACAATCGTGGGACTTACCCGAGGAGTGAATAAATACCATATTATCCGGGCAACCTTGGAATCACTGGCTTATCAGGTAAATGATGTTCTAAAAGCAATGGAAGCAGATTCCGGTATCTCGTTGGAAGCATTAAAAGTAGATGGCGGAGCCAGTGCGAATGATTTTCTGATGCAGACACAAGCGGATATTATCAACGCACCAGTATTAAGACCACAATGTGTTGAGACGACTGCTATGGGAGCAGCGTATCTGGCGGGTCTGGCAGTAGGATATTGGAAGAATAAGGAAGAAGTCATTCAGAACTGGGCAATTGATCAGACATTCCATCCGGTGATTGCAGAAGAGGAACGAGAGAAGAGAATCAAAGGATGGAATAAAGCTGTCAAATACGCATATGGATGGGCCAAAGAAGATACAATTGAATAGATAGTTGCATCATCTTCTATCTGCTGACGATCATAATTGCGGCACCTAATATAACTAATACGATACCAGTTGCACGATTGAGGGTTGCGGCACTTGCTTTGTTGGCGAACCGTGCGGCAATTCTTGCCCAGAGTAAGGTGGACAATACACAGAAAACCAGACACCAGAGGTCTGGAAATCCACCAATTGCAATGTGACTGGCTGCACCGGTAAATGCGGTAAACGTCATAATGAATACACTGGTTCCTACTGCGGTCTTCAGTTCATATCCAAGAACACTGGTGAGTATCAGAAGCATCATCATACCGCCGCCGGCACCGATAAATCCACAGATAAAACCAATCATAATTCCACAGAACACTGACTGAATGAAACGCTTGCGAGGGCTTACTGCTTCCATGCTTTCTTTTGTAGTCATGACAGGTTTTACAATGAATTTGACACCCAGAAGGAAAGTCATAACCATGGAGAAGTTTCCCATGGTCTGGTTAGGAATCAGACTTGCAATCCAACTTCCGACCAGCGTAAAACATAAGACAGATATCATCATGACAATGCCGTTTTTGATATCCAGGTTCTTATTCTTTCCATAAGTATAGGCACTTATTGCACTTGCCAGGACGTCACTTGCAAGTGCAATTCCAACTGCCTCATAAGCTGGCATATGAAGAAATGCAATCAACATAGGGCTTATGACTGCCGCTGCACTCATACCGGCAAATCCAGTACCAAGTCCTGCACCGATTCCGGCGATAAAGCAGACAATAAATTTCGTAAGCATTAATGTTCCTCCTCAAAATAATGATGAATGTTATAATCTATCTGTGCAAAAAGACGGTTCAAAGTCTGAAGGTCATCAAGAGAAAAATCCTCAAGCAGCAGCTGACCAAAAGTTCTTTGCGCATTTCGTCCATCAGAGACTGACTTTCCCAGAATTGAGCAATCATGAGATTCTCTCTCCTTGAAATATTGTTCTAATTTGAACTATAATAGATGAAGATATTGAAAATGTCAATAGGTGTGGAAAAATGGCTTGACGGAAAGAAAATCAAATAATATAATTCATATTAAAATGATATGAATTATAAGAAAAGAGGCGATATCTTGAAAAATCCACTTCATTATCAATTGTCTGAATATGACTGCGGACCAACTGCAATGCTGGATGCGGTTAGCTTTTTGTTTCCGCGAGAAGAGATCTCGCCAGTAGTAATAAGAAATATTATGTTATACTGTTTGGATTGCTATAATTGTGAAGGTATTATGGGGAAAAGTGGCACTTCAAGTGCTGCGATGATGTTTCTTAGTAATTGGCTGAATGGGTTCGGAAAAGTTGGTCAGTTGCCAGTTTCCAGTCAATATCTTTCAGGAAAAAGTGTATGGATTGGAGGAGATAGCCTGATTAACGATGCTCTTTGCCGTGGTGGTGCGGTTGTTGTTCGTCTGTATTTTGAGTGTGCACATTATGTATTACTGACTGGAACACTGAATGGAAAGATTCTGATGTTTGATCCTTATTATGTGAAAGAGCCATTTACAGAGGCAGGGATTGTGATGGTAGATGATCATCCATTTACATATAATCGAATCGTAGATGAACAGTGTTTTAATCGGGAGACAACAGAATTATATGCATTAGGTCCGATGGAAGATAGAGAAGCAGTTATTATATTTAATGAAGATACGAAGAAGACCGCAGAAAAAACGATTGAATACTTTATATAGAAGATGTCTGAAAACGAAAAATACCATAAAAAGGGAGGATGCCGGGTAACTGTTCTACCAGTTCCCGGCATGTATTATGAAAAAGTTTATTCAAAAATAGTATTTTACTACTGGACGATAGTCTTATCTTTGAATCAAATGTTTTGTTCTTTCATTTGATATATTTAGTATAAGACAGAGCTGTGAAGAAACAATGTTAAAGAAATGAAAGAATTTTAAAAGATAAATGAACAAATTATGAACAGGGATATGTTGAAAGTCTTGCCGACATTTTACAAAGAATTTGTTGGAAAAATCCCCAAAATGCATTATACTGAATAAATAGTTATTACCTTACAAGAAAAGGAGAAAAAGGATGAAGTATATTTCATTTGCAATTCCATGTTATAATTCCCAGGATTATATGGCACATGCAATCGAGAGTATTCTGCCTGGCGGAGAAGATGTGGAGATTATTATCGTCAACGATGGCTCCAAGGACAGAACATCGGAGATTGCTCACGAGTATATGGAAAAATATCCAGAGATTATTCAAGTTGTAGATAAGGAAAATGGGGGACATGGTGATGCGGTTAATGCCGGACTTAACCATGCTCAGGGTAAATATTTTAAAGTTGTGGACAGTGATGACTGGGTTGATGAAGAGTCATTACATAAGATATTAGCATTGTTGCGTAATCTGGAAGAAGAAAAAGAGCAGATTGACATGCTGATTTCTAACTATGTATATGAGAAGGTGGGAGCAACACATAAGAAATGTATCCATTACCGCAATGTCCTGCCGCAGGATGAAGTCTTCCGCTGGGATGATATCGGACATTTCCACATGGATCAATACATATTGATGCATTCTGTCATCTATCGTACCGATCTACTGAAATTGATTCAGCTGGAACTGCCGAAGCATACATTTTATGTAGATAATATTTATGTATATTATCCGTTGCCACATGTGCGTAAGATTTATTATCTGGATGTAGATTTTTATCGTTACTTTATTGGCAGAGAAGATCAGTCTGTCAATGAGAAAGTTATGATTTCAAGAGTAGATCAACAGATTTTTGTTACAAAATCTATGATTGACATGTATCAGTTGAATAAGATAATGAGTAAGAAGCTGAGACAATATATGGTTAATTATCTTGCAATCATGATGACTGTGTCATCAATTCTTTTGATTCGTTCCAAGACGCAGGAGAATCTGGAGAAAAAGAGAGAGCTCTGGCGTTATCTTAAGAAAAAGGACTTCAAGACATTCCTGAAGATTCGTTACGGAATTCTTGGACAGACTATGAATATTCCCGGAAGACCAGGAAGAAAGATATCTTCACTTGCATATAGTGTTGCAAGAAGAATTATTGGATTTAATTAGATGAATAATTTGATAGCCATGTTACATACTAGTATTAAGAATAAAAAGGAGTGTGTGACATGGCTATTGATTTTTTGGAAAGTAAGACAAAAGTGAATCTAATGCGGGCATTTGCAGGGGAAAGTCAGGCAAGAAACCGATACACGATTGCGGCAGAAGCTGCTAAAGATCAGGGATTTTATGCAGTACAGCAGATTTTTTTATTTACGGCTGAACAGGAACGGGCACATGCCAGACGATTCTATGATCTGCTTAAGAATATTTCTGGTAATACCGTGGAGATCGCCGGAGGATATCCGGTAGATCATTATGACAGCGTGATAGAACTATTGCGGTCTGCAGAATATAATGAGTTAGAAGAATATGGAGAGGTTTATCAGATATTTGGAAAGGAAGCCAAAGAAGAGGGATTTATTGAAGCGGCATCGACATTTTTCCAGATTGCAGAGATCGAAGCTGTACATGGTCGGCGTTTTGGTAAAATGGCAGAGCTTCTGGAGAAAAATAAATATTTTGAAAGTGATCAGAACAATCGATGGATGTGCCTGAATTGTGGTTACATCCATACCGGGAAGATGGTACCGGGAGTGTGTCCAGTGTGCAGACAGGATCGAGGGTATTTTATCCCGGCGGAACTGGCGCCTTATCTCGGGTACAACTTTGTACAATAGAATCTTCATGAAAAGAATTAGAATAATCAGTAAGGAAGGAATAATATGGCAAGTCAAAAGGTTGAGAATCTGTTAAATCTTGCGTTAGATGCCACGGAAGAAGAGCGGGAAAAATCACTGGAGCTGGACGTGGGTTATAATCCCATCGACAGAGAATGGGACTTGATTATTAAGTATTCCGGGAATCTGGACCGTATACGCGAAGTGGCAAGCGATGTGGTGGAGCTGCAGAATGAATATGCAATTATTACAATTCGAGAGTCGCTGATTATGATTCTGGCGCAATTTCCTGAAATAGAATATATTGAAAAACCGAAACGGTTATTCTTTCAAGTCACGAATGGAAGACGGGTATCATGTATCGATGCGGTACAGGATACCCGTTTTGCACTATTTGGACAGGGAATTCTGGTTGCTGTTATTGATTCGGGAATAGATTATGAGAATGCAGATTTTCGAAATGCGGATGGAAGCACAAGAATTCGATATTTATGGGATCAGTCACTTGCACCCGCAGAAGGCAGAGTGCCACCGGAAGGATATTCCATAGGTGCAGAATATACGGCCGTGCAGATTAACGAGGCTTTGCGACAGCCCTCAATACAAGAACGGAGAAGGACCGTTCCAAGTATGGATACATCCGGACATGGGACTGCAGTGGCAGGAGTGGCAGCCGGGAATGGGAGATATAGCGGTGGACAATATGCAGGTGTGGCGCCGCAGAGTGAGCTGATTGTAGTGAAACTTGGCAGTCCGCGCAAGGAAGGATTTCCAAGAACAACAGAACTAATGCAGGGGTTGGATTATGTAATTCGGAAGGCACTGGAGCTTCGGATGCCGGTGGCGGTGAATATCAGTTTTGGCAATACCTATGGCTCACATGATGACACTTCTCTGTTAGAACGGTTTATTGATGATATCTCAAACATATGGAAGAGTTCTATCTGCATCGGTTCTGGAAATGAAGCAGCAAGTGCAGGACATACGTCCGGGATTATGGAAGAGGACAGAGATACCGTGATACAGCTCGCTGTGCAGAATAATCAGCCGACACTCAGTATTCAGATCTGGAAAGAGTATACGGATGTCATCGATATTTCACTGGTTAGTCCTGCCGGTGTGACGGTAGGTCCTATCCAGGAAGTCCTTGGACCTCAGAGATTTACCGTTGGTCAGACGGAGATTCTCCTCTATTATGGAGAACCCAGCCCTTACAGTACGGCGCAGGAAATCTATATTGATATGCTGCCGAAGGATACGTATATTACAGGAGGAGTATGGAAAATCGTACTGACACCCCGAAAGATTGTATCCGGTGTTTATGAATTATGGCTTCCGAGCGAAAATGTAGTGAACAGAGGAACTGGATTTTTGTTCCCGACAGACAATACAACACTTACGATTCCATCGACGGCAAGCCGTGCAATCACGGTGGGTGCATACAATGCGTTGACATTTGCCTATGCAGACTTCTCGGGAAGAGGATATACCAGAGAGGAGAGGCTTGTGAAGCCCGATTTGGCGGCTCCGGGAGTAGATATAACAACCGTTGCTGTCGGCGGGGGATATGCACAGTTTACCGGCACTTCATTTGCAACGCCTTTTGTTACTGGCAGTGCGGCGCTGCTGATGGAATGGGGAATTGTCCGGGAAAATGATCCGTTTTTATATGGAGAAAAGGTGAAAGCATATCTGAGGAGAGGCGCAAGGCCGCTGCCGGGATTTGCGGTATATCCGAATCCACAGGTGGGATATGGAGTGCTTTGCGTGAAGGATAGTCTGCCGCAATAAAGTGCCTTTTTGTGTATATAAAAAGAAGAATAAATCTGCCTTTTCGTGAAAACATATATTGAATGAAACTGCCTTTTATGAGTATGATAGTACTAAAGATAGAAAGCATTCCTCATTAGGTAAATTCAGAAACAAATGTTTTTGTAATGCGACAATCAGAGAGATTTTCAGTGAAAGAAACGGAGGATAAAATGGCAAATTTAAGATTAAAGAAACTGATATTGGAAGTAGTGGATAATCAGCTGCGGGATAAAGACCCGCCTATCGTAAGAGAGGTCTATGACAGATTGATTGCAGAAGGATATTCTGTCCGTGATGCAAAGGAAAAAATCGGAGCGATCGTGCTTGAGGAGATTTATGACGTTATGAAAGAGAACCAGCCGTATGATGAAAAACGATATACGGATGCATTAAAGGATATGGTGCAGAAATGTATTGATTTTGAAGATACACATGAAATTCTTACGGAATGGGACAAATGGGATCGACTTGTGCAACAGGGGTATGAGGCACAGGAGAATCAAAATGACAGTGATATGATTTCACTCTGGTGGCAGGCATGGGAACTTTTCCAGAAGATTATTGATACAGCGGAATACAAAATAAGTGTAAGTGGTATTATGGAATCACAGGATTACCAATATCCGGTAGATGAATGGCTCCAGGATCTGGAGATGGAACTGGGGAATACCGGAGAACACGAAAAACGCATGGAATTCTGTCAAAGAATTTTGGAAATGCTGGATTGGAATTTTGACGATGATAGCTGCTTCAAGAATGCAATAGGAGAAGAATTATATGCAATGGGGAAATCCGTTGAGGGACGGGAATGGTTTGAAAGCTGGCTAAAAAAAGAGCCGCATAATCAAAATGCGCTTAATGTATTTAGTTGGTGCATTCAACAACAGGAAGGTACCGAGGAAGCATATCGGCTCATTCGAAGAGAGGTAATCGGTATAGCATGTACTTTGCATAATGATTTGTTGTTTGAACGGGCGAAACTTCTGGCAAAGAATCTGGGATTGACGGATGATTTGAAATGGATAGAACCACAGCTGACATCATTTCATGATTCACTGGAGAAAGCAGATCCTTATAATGATTTGTATGATGATTTCAAAATGCCTGTACAGCAACTAATAGTAAAGGAAAAGAAAATATATCCAAATGATCCCTGCCCATGTGGAAGCGGGAGAAAATATAAAAAGTGTTGTGGAAGGAAATAGCATTGGAGGATAAAATGACTTTGCCAGAAGTAAAAGAACTTTCCAGAGAAGAGCTGCAGACTGTTATTTTGAAAATGCAGGAAATGTTATCAGAAGAGCAAAAGAAAAGCCTGCAGGAAATAATAAAAGAATGTAAGAAAACGGATGTGGATGAGACGACACAACCTGAGCAGGCAAGAATGTCGCAGGAGCTTGTAGAAGAAAAAATGAGACAAATCCAAAAATGGCAAGAACAGATTGATGAAGGTGAGATTTATCTTAATACGGAGGAATACGAAGACTATTCCAGCGGCTACTGGGACGCTGACTGGATTACAGAGTATTATGATAATCAGGGAGTCGGGGATAAACTTATGTATATGATCCGATTTGCTGAAGATTGTGTGGATGACATGCGGTATCAGGAAGCAAATGAAATTTATGAATGGCTGTGGGAGATGTCGGTTTTTACAGATAATGAATTTGGTGATCCGGTAGACATTGAGGTGCTGGGAGATAATAATCTGATACATACAGATATGAAACGGCTGGCACTCCTGACATTATATGCAGATTATCAGGGATTACCGCTGGAAAAACGTGCGGAAGATATGTATCTGTATTTTTCTTTTGATACATTCTCTAAGATACATATGGAAGAGATATTTCACGTTGGGAAGGAGAAGCTGAAAGATACGGAAAGATTTTGGAAGGACTGGATTGAACTGCTGAAAAGTAAAAATGGAGATATAGAAGCAAGGCTTCTGAAAGAGGCGGTTTTGTATTGCAAAGGAATCGAAGGCTTGCTTGAAATGGCAGAAGAAAATGTTTCAATCCATCCGTCGTTGTATCTTGCTGTAATGGATGAATATGAGAAAGAACACTTTTATGAAAAGATAGAAGAAGTGGGAAAGGATGCTCTTGATAAAATTGATGCTAATCTTACTATTCGGGGTAAAATTGCCTTAAAAACGGCATATGTCTCATCGCACTTAATGCATGAAGAGGAAATGATGCAGTTTTGTTGGGAATGTTTTTGCTCTGATTCGACCGTGAAAAATTATCTTCGCCTGTTTGGAACAGAAGAAATGGCAAAAAGATATGGTCTGCGGGGAAAAGAGGTTCTGATAAACAGAATAAAAGGCAATCAGGAGAACAATTGGAGAAATTCGGAGTTTCGTAGAAATATGATTGATGATTATATGTATAACAGTCTGAATTTTTATACAGGGGATTTTGAAAAGGTAAAAAATATATCAAAAAATCCAAAAGGTTCCTTGGGCTGGAGTTCCTCTTTTATTCGGAGTGGAATCAGACTTTTTCTGATTTATCTATATGAAAAACCGCTTCCTTCAAAGGCAGCTGCAAGTATTGCAGCTTATATAGGATTTCCTGATATAAAAGATGGAGAAAGCAGAATGTATTTTGAAAATGAAATTTTGGAAGAATGCCATAAGCACAAAGTAAGTGAATTCTGGAATTATTTTCAGAGATGGAAAAGACATTTTCCTATGGGAGAAGAGGAGAGAAAAAAGTATCTGTCATGGGCAGAAAAGATCGTATACAGCAGAGCGGATGCGATTGTGTCCGGGCAGCACAGAAATCACTATGGAGAAGTTGCCGGGTTGCTGGCAATCGTAGGAGAAATAAAAGAGAGTATGGGAGTGAATGGAGCAGGAAGGGAAATTTTTGTACAGTATAAGAATAAGTATCCGAGACATTCGTCTTTTCAAAAAGAAATGAAATATTATTTCAATATGTGAAAATAGTAATAAGCATTGTGACACTGACATTACATCCTCCCAACCATCTTGTAACAATAATATAACATCCTCTATACAGAAACATGCGGTTTTAAGCCATTTTCATGGCAAAAAAGCCGCATATTTTTTGTAGCAATAACTTGACATCCCCGGGAGCACTGTGTGTTCGTGGAAGCTTTCCAGTGTGATAATTAATGTAGAGTTGAAATAATGCAGGAAGAGAGTCTATAATATAAATTGAAATAAATAGTTTCGAAATATAAATATCTAAGGAGTAGAAATAATGGCAGTTATAACAAGAGATGAGGCATTGAGTTTATTAAAAAAATACAACAAGGATTCTTTTCACATTCAACATGCACTAACTGTTGAGGCGGTTATGAAGTGGTATGCAAATGAACTGGGTTATGGTGAAGATGCAGAGTACTGGGGGATTATAGGATTGCTTCACGATATTGATTTTGAATTGTATCCGCAAGAGCATTGCCTGAGAGCCCCGGAGATGCTGCGGGAAGCTGGCGTAGATGAGGGAATTATCCATAGTGTGGTATCACATGGTTACGGAATTACAGTGGGTTGTGGAATTACCATTGAGACCGAGCCGGAGCATGAGATGGAAAAGGTACTTTTTGCAGTAGATGAACTGACAGGTCTTATCTGGGCGGCAGCATTGATGCGCCCTTCAAAGAGCACAAAAGATATGGAATTAAAATCTCTTAAGAAAAAGTATAAAAGTAAGAATTTTGCTATGGGATGTTCAAGAGAAGTGATAGAACGCGGAGCCAGTCAGCTTGGCTGGGAGCTTGAAAAACTTCTTACCATGACTTTACAGGCTATGGCTGCCAGTGAAGACACCATTCATGAGGAAATGGAGAGATTAGACTGATGAGATACAAGTTACTTGGCTGTAAGATCTTAGAAAGAGAGATTGCCAGTGTCATCTTTTCGTGTAAAAATATTATTGATGTAACACTGATACAACAGAAGATACATAGCAGACCGGAGCATTTGAAGAAGATTCTTCAGGAAGAGATCAATATGATCGATGAGAATCGTCATATTTACTCCAATGACACGGAAGAATATGAATTTGATGCGATTCTGTTGGGATATGGTCTGTGTTCGAATGTGGTGACCGGCCTGTCCAGTAAGAGGTATCCTCTTGTCATTCCGAAGGCACATGATTGTATTACGCTTCTTATGGGAGATAAGGAGATGTACATGGAATATTACAAGAAGAATCCGGGTACATTTTATTATTCCCCGGGATTTGTGGAGTTGGATAATGTTGATGATGAGGATTATCTGAGGCGTAGATATGACATGTATCTGGTTCGTTATCATGGCAATGAGAGGCGTGCAAGACGTGCAGTAGAGATCGAGTCTGAATTTACGCAGCATTATCAAGGTGCAGCCTATATAAGATGGCCGGAACTGGATTTCCCGGAATATGAAGAACAGGCGAGAGAGAAAGCGGCAGAAAAGAATTGGTCTTACGAATTAATTCAGGGAAATCATTCCATCTTGAAGCAGATGGTGGATGGAGACTGGCCGGAAGACCGATTTCTTGTTGTCCGACCCGGACATCATGCAGAACCAAGCTATGATGAGAATATCCTGAAAGAAGTGTAGTAGAAGGTTAAAAAAGTACAAAAGGTGGATGTTAATATGTGGGATCTGGAAAAAGCAATCATGATTACAAATAACGACCGTGTCTATGAAAAATATAAGAATGATTTAACTGTAATATTACTGAATACTTATGAGGAGGTATTAATCAAGACAAGAGATCTTGTCTATGACCGGCATAAGCTTTTGACGCATCCGCAGGCTTCCAGTCTGAAGCCAAACCAGACGCCTTATCGTTCTGTGGTCGTATATCCGAAGGGAAAGGAAGATAATACAGAGGATATTCTGCTGATCGAGAAATGTATCGAGACATACCGGCAATGGCAGGAGATTGCACCTACACCGGAGAGGTACAGTGAACGAGTCTCAGAAGATTTCAAGACGATTGATTTATCGGTCGTTGATAATATTATTCCAAGAATATCTTAAAGTACAAACCAGATTGTGGGAGTGCGTAGCACGGAACAATCCGTAAGCATCATAGTTGGGGGCTTTTGACCCCAACATCATATATAGAATGGCACAGAAAAGATTGATACGTCAGAAATAGAGTATGTTCTGCGTATCAATCTTTTTTTGATTGCCGTTGTATTGGCAGATTTGTAGAAAATTACGGAAAATGGGTATTAACAGATGATAATTTCGTTCGAAAAACTGGAAAAAAGTACAGAATATTAGAAAAAATAGAATAAAATATTGATGATTTCAACAAAGAATAGTATAATTATTATGAATAAATTGTGAATATTTATAGAAATATTCAATCGTAAAAAACTAGAAGGAGGGATTAAGCATGAAACTGGAACTTGGAAAAATTGCTATCAATGACATTCAGTTTGCGGACCGGACTTATGTCGAGAATCATGTGCTCTATGTGAACAAAGGTGAAGTGGAAGCCATGGTGCTGGAAGATGACAAATTACTGGAATGTCATTTGGAGATTGCAAGGCCTGGAGATTCCACAAGAATTACACCGGTTAAGGATGTTATTGAACCGCGTGTAAAGGTAAGTGGAGGCGAGATGTTTCCGGGAGTGATCGGAAAGGTAACCCCGCAGGTAGGCGGCGGACGTACTCATGCATTGGATGGTTGCTGTGTGGTAACGGTCGGAAGAATCGTTGGCTTCCAGGAAGGTGTCATTGACATGAGCGGACCGGCAGCAGATTATTGCCCATTTTCAAAGACAGTGAATCTGTGCGTGGTAATTGAGCCGAAAGAAGGACTGGAGACTCATGTATATGAGAAGGCAGGGAGAATGGCCGGATTGAAAGTTGCAGCTTATCTTGGTGAGGCAGGAAGAGACGTAGAGCCTGATACACTGGAAGTATTTGAGACCAAGCCAATCTTTGAACAGGCTGCGATGTACCCGGATCTTCCGAAGGTAGGATATGTACATATGCTGCAGTCACAGGGGCTTCTGCATGATACCTATTATTACGGAGTAGATGCAAAGCAGATGGTACCGACATTTATGTATCCGACAGAGATCATGGACGGTGCGATTGTTTCCGGTAACTGTGTGGCTCCATGTGACAAGGTTACGACATATCATCATCTGCACAATCCGGTTATTGAAGACTGCTTCAAGCATCATGGAAAAGATATTAATTTTATGGGTGTTATCCTTACAAATGAGAATGTATTCCTTGCAGATAAAGAGAGACATTCCGATATGGTTGCAAAGCTTGCAGAGTGGATGGGCCTTGATGGCGTGTTGATTACAGAAGAAGGATACGGTAATCCGGATACAGACTTGATGATGAACTGCCGGAAAGTAGAGCGCAAAGGTGTTAAAGTGGTATTGATCACCGATGAGTTCCCGGGAAAGGATGGAAAGTCACAGTCTCTTGCGGATACCTGTGAGGAAGCAACCGCATTGGCATCTTGTGGTCAGGGAAATGCGACGCTTCAGTTCCCGGCAATGGATAAAGTCATTGGTACAATGGAATATATCGAGAGTCAGATCGGCGGATGGGCAGGATGTGTGAATCCAGATGGTTCTTTTGAGGCAGAGCTTCAGATTATCATTGCGTCTACTATCGCAAATGGATTTAACAAACTGGCTGCAAAAGGATATTAAGAAAGGAGAACAGAGGTTATGGCAAAATATAAGATTGTGCATTATCTTAATCAGTTCTTCGGCGGAATCGGTGGGGAAGACAAGGCAGATTATAAGCCAGCGATTCAGGAAGGAAAAGTAGGACCAGGACTTGCGCTTTCTGCAGCTCTTGGTGAGGACTATGAGATTGTTGCAACCGTCATCTGTGGCGATAATTATTTCGGTGAGAATCTGGATGAAGCGACAGATGCGATTATAGAGATGGTAAAAGGATATGCCCCGGATGTGTTCGTGGCAGGACCGGCTTTTAATGCAGGACGTTATGGTGTTGCCTGCGGCACGATCTGTAAAGCAGTGGAAGAGAGACTGGGTATCCCGGTTATCACGGCAGAATATGAAGAGAATCCAGGTGTAGATATGTTCCGTAAGGATCTGATCATTGTCAAGACAGGAGATTCGGCAGCCACATTGAGAAAATCTATGCCGAACCTGGCAGCATTGGTGAAAAAGCTGGCGACAGGAGCAGAGGTTCTTGGGCCGGAAGAAGAAGGCTATCACGAGAGAGGAATCCGTGTGAATTATTTTGCAGAGGAGAGAGGATCTGAGAGAGCCATTCAGATGCTGGTCAAGAAGATGAAAGGCGAGGAATTTGACACAGACCTTCCGATGCCGAAGTTCGACCGCGTCGATCCGGCAGCCCCAATTGCGGATATTACTAAGGCAAAGATTGCACTGGTTACTTCCGGTGGTATCGTACCACAGGGTAATCCGGATCATATTGAATCCTCCAATGCAACGAAGTTTGGCGTATATTCCATTGAAGGTATGGATGAAATGTCACCGGATGATTTTACTACGATTCATGGTGGATATGACCGTCAGTTCGTTATGAAGAATCCGAACTTGGTCATTCCTCTGGATGTTATGCGTGAGATGGAGAAGGACGGAGAATTTGGGGAACTGGCAAATTACTTCTGTTCAACGACAGGAACTGGTACGGCAACAGGTTCTGCTGCCAAGTTCGGAGATGCAATCGGGAAAAAACTGGTAGAGAATCATGTAGATGGCGTCATCCTCGTCAGCACATGAGGTACCTGTACACGTTGCGGTGCAACGATGGTAAAAGGCATTGAAAGATATGGTCTCCCAGTTGTTCATATGGCAACAGTAGTGCCGATTTCATTGACGATTGGCGCAAATAGAATTATTCCGGGTGTTGGTATTCCTTACCCATTGGGTGATCCAACGCAGGGTGAAGTGGATTCAAAGAAGATCCGTAAGAGTATGGTAAGACGTGCATTAAAAGCACTTCAGACTCCGGTAGAAGAACAGACCGTATTTGAATAGAATATATAGTATATTATGAGGTGGCAGGGAATATTTTTCCTGTCACTTTTTTTGACTTCTGACTTTTCACAGTGTATACTGAGACATACTACATTATTGTAAACAGCAGAACCAAGGGCATATGGATATTTATGCCTGTGGGCTGTGTGCTTATGCACGACACGATATTAGATAAGAGGACAGAAAGGCAGACATGGTATGAGCAGAGGAACAGATTTCCTGAATATGGTAACGGAAAAATTAAGACAGCGAATCCTGGAACTTGGAGATACCATTCAGGAAGTGCAGAAGGATATTGCGGGAATGAATGAGTATTACTGGGAGAACTATACAGAGATGGACCAGTATGGCTATGAGAATTATGATAATCAGCAGGCTCTTCTGGCACAGGTGAATGCTAATCAGGAGAATCAAAAGAAGCGTCATAGAATGAAGAAGATGTTGGATTCTCCGTTCTTTGGAAGCGTAGATTTTCAGTATGAAGGGGAAGAGGAAGCAGAGACCTTCTATATTGGAATCGGGAATTTTGCAGAAGAAAGAGGCAGTGTGCCGTTGATCTATGACTGGCGTGCTCCGGTCAGCAGCTTGTTCTATGATTATGATAAGGGACCTGCTTCTTATGTTGCGCCTGCCGGTACTATGGAAGGAGAGATTCTTTCAAAATGGCAGTATAAGATCCGCGGCGGCAGGATGATCTATGAATTTGAAAGTGACCTGAAGATCGATGACGATATCCTGAAGCAGGAGCTAGGTGCGAACGGTGATGTACAGCTTAAGAATATTGTACGCACCATCCAGAAGGAGCAGAATGCGATCATTCGCAATACGAAGGATAAGATTCTGGTGATCCAGGGAGCAGCAGGAAGCGGAAAGACTTCGGTAGCACTGCATCGGATTGCATATCTGCTGTACCATGACAGGAAGAATCTGAATTCATCAAATATTTTGATTTTGTCGCCGAATAGTGTGTTTTCCGATTATATTTCCCATATTCTGCCGGAATTAGGGGAAGAGAATATCCAGGAGATGAGTTTTGATCTGTTTGCCTACCGGGAACTCCAGGGAACTGTGGCTGACTGTGAAGACAGGTGGCATCAGATTGAAAAGATGTTACATGGGCAGAGCATACAGGATCAGGAGAGATATCAATGGAAGCAGTCGAAAGAATATGTGCGTGCAGTAGAGGGATTCCTGGTAGAATTGGAAGACCGGCTGATTGATTTTCGGGATGTGAAGTATAAAGGGTATGAGAAGACGGCAGAAGAATTGCTGGAGATGTTCTATTTTAAATTCCAGAATGTGCCGCTTTTATCCAGAGTAGAAGCATTGATGGATTATTTTATTGACGAATATGAGACACTGAATCAAAGAGATCTGTCGGAAGAAGAACTGGAAGTGGTTCGAGAACAATTCCAGAAAATGTACGTAACGACAGACTTGTATGAGATCTACAACTGGCTGCTGGAAGAGAATGGATGGCCGCTTCTCCCAGATCTTCCAAGAGAGCGGAGAATTCTGGATTATGAGGATGTCTATCCGATTCTCTATCTTCGATATCGCCTCTGTGCAGTGACAGCTCATAAGAATATCCGCCATCTGGTCATTGATGAGATGCAGGATTATTCTTATCTGCAGTATGTGATTCTGGAGCGAATGTTCGCCTGCAATATGACGATCTTGGGTGACCGGGCTCAGACAATCGGGGAGAAGATGCAGGATGTATTAAGATTTCTTCCAAAAATATTTGGAAAGAATATATGTAAGATTGAGATGAACAAGAGTTACCGTAACACTATTGAAATTGCGAAATATGCGGAATCAATGAATGGTGTGTCAGGAATTGAGTATATTAAGCGCCATGGAAAAGAAGTAGAAGAGATGCAGCTGTCAACCTGGGAGGATGCTGTTGAAGCTGTTCTGAAGCGAGTCAATGTAAGTACTGGGGTAATTGGCCGCCCAGAAGTGGAACCATATGAAACGGCAGCGGTACTTACAATGACAGAAGAGGAAGCCCGGAAGATTTATGAGTATCTGAAAAAGAAGCGAGAAGATGTCTTCTATATTGACAGGGACAGTTCAAACTTCCGAAAAGGAATTACGGTTACGACATTCTATATGGCCAAGGGTCTGGAGTTTGATCAGGTCTTTGTCGCAGGAGGAACACAGGAGCATCCGTTCTTCCGGCAATTCCGGTATATCTGCGCGACACGGGCACTCCATGAACTGTATATTATGGATATAATAGAAGATTCATACTTGACTGGGGATGCCCGGATTCGATAAAATGAATTATTAGAAACAGACAATTGAATAGATCCGGTTAACGGCTGCCCTAGACACCATTATAAGGGGCCGAAGAAGCAAACCCAGGGTTATGCATCTTACTCTGGCGGAAACTGACAGGCAAAAGGAAGGTAGTCCCACGGAACTTTGGAGAGAATGCGGACAGCATCGCCTACGAGGCTAGAACCAACTGGCAAAAGGACAGAGTGTGACAGATGACATGAATGAACAATGGAGGCTGGAACTATGAGAATGATGTTAGTTGGAGCGGGAGCAGTGGGCGAAAGTATCTTGAAGGTCATGAAGTGGCGAGATCCGAAGGGTGAATGGCTGGAGTATGTGCTGGTATGTGATTTTGACCAGAACAGGGCGCAGGAAGTGGTTGAAAAGTTAGGAAAAGACTGTCGATTTGAAGCTGCTGAGGTGAATGCAACTGATAAAGAAGCGATGATGCGGCTTGCCTTGATGCACCAGATTGATTTCCTGATGGATGCGGCACCACCCTTTGCCAGCAACTATATCTTTGATGCAGCTTATGAGACCGGAATTAATTATGGTAATATGGGGACCTGGTCGGTACCGATGGATCATCCGGCTTATGGATTGGGAATCGAGAACAGCTATACGGAACCCATGACCAAATATAATTTTGACCGTCATGAGGCATGGAAAGAGAAAGGCAGCATGGCGGTTATTTGTATGGGAATTGACCCAGGAGTCGTCAATGTCTTTGCGAAATATGCTGCCACGGAATTATTGGACGAGATTACGGAAGTCCATGTAAAGGACGGCGGCAATCTCTCCGTACCGGGAGCAGATCCGGATGATATTATGTTCGGATTTAATGTGTGGACGGTATTAGATGAAGTGATGAATCCGAATGTGGAATACGATGCATCCAGAGGAGGCCTACTGGTGGAAAAGCCGTTTGCCGGGAGAGAAGTCTGGGAGATGCCGGATGGTGTTGGGCAGAACACGTTGGTAAAAGTAGAGCACGAAGAAGTGGTTACCATGCCCCGTTATCTGAAGCAATATGGATTGCAGCGGGCCACATTTAAGATTAGTCTGGATGAGAATCTGATCACAGCACTGAAAGTTGTTGATAAGTTGGGGCTTCGCAGTATTCATCCGATACAGATTGGAGAGACAGAAGTCATCCCAAGAGACGTGGTGGCTGCGTGTGCTCCCCAGCCGAAAGATATTGGGGATGAGATGATCGGCGAGATGCTGGTCGGTGTGGAATGTATTGGAAAGAAAGATGGGAAAGAAAAGGCATATTTCTTATATCAGGCATTTGACAACCAGGAATCTATGAAGAAATGGGGCTCTCAGGCGGTTGTGGCACAGACGGGATTCGGTGCGGCACTTGCCATCGAATTGATTGCAAGAGGTATCTGGAAAGACAGAGGAGTCTTTTCACCAGAATATTTTGACCCGCTTCCATATCTAAACCTGATGGATGAAAGCGGGTATGAGTATCATATTGCAGAGATTAAATAAGTACTTTTTCCATATCTTTCGGCAGAGGTGCAGTAAATTCCATCGGCTTGCCAGTAATCGGATGTGTAAAGGAAAGACGATGGGAGTGTAGTGCCTGTCGTCCGATATATTCCATGTCTGGGTTATAGAGGTAGTCTCCGATGAGGGGATAACCGAGATATTTCATATGGATTCGTATCTGATGGGTGCGGCCTGTTTCCAGACGAAGGGAGACAAGGCTGTGCCCATTTCTTTCTTCTATAAGACGATAATGAGTAATGGCAGTTTCACCCTGTTCCCAGTCAACCGTCCTCTCAATGATGGTTCCGGGCTTTCTGGCAAGGGGAGCATTGATCGTCCCGGCTTCTGGGGAGACATGTCCCCGGACAATGGCAAGGTATTCCCGATGGATATCTCGACGGCGCACCATATCGGATAAGATATTGCCACTGACCAGATGCTTGGCGACAACGGTAAGGCCGGAGGTGTCCCGATCCAGACGGTTACAGCAGCGGAAGATGAACGGTTTTCCCTGCTCCTGATAGTACCATGCCAGAGCATTTGCCATGGAATTCGTATAGTTATTCAAAGAAGGGTGGATGGGCATGCCGGCTGGTTTGTTGATGACGATAATGTCCTCATCTTCATACACAATATCCAACGGTATCTGTATCGGCGGAATCTTCTCGGAACATTTGGTCTCGCAGATATGGATAGACAGATGGTCTCCGGTATTAAGCTCCTGCTTCATATAATAATGTTCTCCATTCACCAGAACGCTTTTGGGCATACGCTTAATCTCTGCCAGATTCTGTCCGGAATAACCTTTGCGGCGTAAGTATTGTTCGATGCGAAGGCCGTCATCGGCTTCATCTATGATATAATCAATGACACGATTCATTGCAATTCTCCTGTATTTTCGGTATGATATTCATAGTAGACAGTATAACATAATTTGAAAGAAAATATCAGGGAATTAAGAGGCAGAAATAAGATGACAGGTTTAAGTACTTTGTGTTATATGGAACGGGATGGCCAATATCTGATGCTCCATAGAACCGTTAAGAAACATGATGTAAATAAGGATAAATGGATTGGGGTCGGAGGACATTTTGAGGCAGATGAAAGTCCTGAGGAGTGTCTGCTTAGGGAAGTACGGGAAGAGACCGGATATACGCTGACTTCTTACCGGTATCGGGGAATTGTTACCTTTGTATCCGGCAATGGAGTGACGGAATATATGTCTCTTTTTACGGCAGATGGTTTTGAAGGGGAGCCCATACCTTGTGACGAAGGAGAACTGGAATGGGTGGATATCGAAGATGTCTGGAAGTTGAATATCTGGGAAGGTGATAAGATCTTCTTTCGGTTGATGGATGAAAGGAAGGACTTCTTTTCCTTGAAATTAGTCTATGACGGGCAGGATAAACTGGTGGATGCATCACTGGATGGGAAACCGATGGAATTATTCGATGTGTTAAATGAAGATGGTACGAAGTCTGGAGTAATACGTGAACGTGGAGTTGTACACAGGGAAGGAAGTCTTCATGCAACGGTACACATGTGGGTTGTAAGGAAGAATCAGAAGAGTGGTTATGACGTACTGTTACAGAAGCGGAGTGCATGCAAGGATTCGAATCCCGGATGCTACGACATCTCTTCGGCAGGTCATGTGGCAACAGGAGATGAGATCCTGGATTCAGCAGTCCGTGAGATGCAGGAAGAACTGGGCATTCATGCGGTGAAAGAGCAATTACATTATGTAGGAGAGCATCGGGGATCCTTTGAAGCGGTATTTTATGATCGATTGTTTAAAGATAACGAATTAAGTTCGGTGTACGTGTATACAGAACCGGTAGAAATTGAGAATCTGAAACTTCAGGAATCAGAAGTAGAAGAAGTAATCTGGATGGATTATGAAGAATGCAGGCAGAAAGTAGCAGATGGAACCTTGCCCAATTGTATCTATGAAGATGAATTCCGTATGGTTGGAGAATATCTGAAAAAGCAAAAATTTTAATCGAGAAAAAAACAGAAAGGAAATAATCATATGCAGAAAGTAAAGTTGGAAAATGAGAAACTTGAGATTATGGTAAATATTCACGGTGCAGAATTAAGTTCTATCCGGGAAAAGAAAAATGATACGCAGTACCTCTGGAATGCAGATCCAAAGTATTGGAATCGGTCATCACCGGTACTTTTCCCGTTTGTCGGTGGGGTCAAGGATAAGGTATATCGTCACGAAGGTGTGGAATATCCGATGAATCAGCATGGATTTGCAAGGGATATGGATTTTGACCTTCTTAGCCAGACAGAGAATGAGGTATGGTTTGCATTGGATGCAACAGAAGAGACGAAAAAAGTATATCCATTTGATTTTCATCTGGAGATCGGCTATCATCTGGAAGAAAATGCTGTTAAGGTCATGTGGAAGGTGGAGAATACCAATGATAAGACCATGTACTTTTCCATTGGGGCACATCCGGCATTCTTCTGTCCGGTTAGAGAAGGAGAGAAGCAGTCTGATGATTACATAGCTTTCCGTAAAGCAGATGGAACCGTGCCAGAGAGTTTCACTAATACTATCTTCGGTCAGGGTGGTATGGTGACCACAGAGAAAAAGAAGTATGGCCTTCAGGAAGGAATTCTTCCGATCACCGAGAATCTCTTTGATGGAGATGCACTTGTCATCGAGAATCATCAGGTACAGCGAGTTGCCTTAATGGACAGTGATAAAAAAGAATATCTGGCAGTGGAATTCAATGCGCCGTTAGTCGGAATCTGGTCACCGCCGAAAAAACATGCACCATTCGTCTGCATTGAACCATGGTATGGAAGATGTGACAGCGAGGTGTTCGATGGCGAATTAAAAGACCGGGAATGGGGAAATACCCTGGAAGCAGGAGAAACCTTTGAAGCAGAGTATCGAGTAGTTGTACTGGCGTAATGCCAGTACAACTACATGAAATTATTTGATTCTTCAATAAAGAATAAATATAGGATCTTCGTCATCAGATTGAGGTATCTTCTCTTTTTCGACTTTTTCCTCGATGGTGTAGGGCGCAGATTCCAGTTTCTGTCCTTCCTTCCAGATTAAGAGACGTTCATCACCTTTCCCCTCATAATAAAAAGCATTGCTTTCATGAATGGACGGGTTCCCAACTTCATTTTCAATTACTTCCCGAAGTGAAACGACAAATGATAATTCTGTATAGGTATTATCAGGATGGAATATTTCGTTCCAAAGGGAGCGGCGCAGTGAGATTGTGTTCCAACCATCATCGTAAGATTCCCAGAAGTCATATTCTGAAGACTCTATAGAAGAGTTGGAGATTATGGTAAATGGTTTTTCTGTTTTTATTGTGCAATAGAGGTCTCCATTATCTAATTGGTATAATTCATCTACCTGGATAGATTCTGTTTTCAAGCGCATGTCAAAAATAGGAAGCTTTTTCAGATATTCATGAATATCATGATTTTCAGTGAATACGGAAAGTATCAGGAAGATGTTCAGTAGTATTCCACAGAGGATCCCTTTTTGGAAAGTAAGCTTATGAGAGATTCGTCTGAGAAATTCTGCTTCTTCATTAGAATGATCTGTAGTGGAAGGCACATCTATGGAAGGTAAGTCCGCCTGCATAGCTTCCAGGTATTCACGGCAGCTTTCGCATTCTATCAGATGCTCTTCGATTGCGTCTTTGCTCTGTTCGCTGCAAATATGATCTTCATATAATGGCAGCAGGTCTTTAATAATATCACAAGGAATTTTGCTCATATTCAAACGCTCCTATCTTATATAAAAATGAGAAATAAACTTAATAAGTATCTGTCTGCTTTGACATAAGTTCCCGAACCTTTAATTTTGCCCGGTGATAGGTAACTCTCGCCCAGTTTTCCTGCTTCTCAAATATCTCGGCTATTTCTTTGTAACTTAGGTCTGCGAGCACTCGCAGGACAAAGACTTCTTTGTATGGTTCCTCCAGATAATGTAGAATCTTATAAATGGAGATGGCTTCTTCCTTCTGGATATAGGAATCTTCCAGATTGGTGGAATCGGACATCTGTTCCAGTAACTCCGAGTGAACCGTCTTTTTCTTGCGCGTATAAGAGATGTAGAGATTTTTGGCAATCTGGCAGAGCCAAGATTTGACGGAACAATTTCCACGGAAATGCTTTATTTCCTTTAATGCTTTGAAGAAGGTTTCCTGCGTAATTTCTTCCGCAATATGTGGATCTTTGCTCATTGATAAGACAAACAGATACACATCATGAAAGAAACGGTCATATAGTTCTTCAATATCCTGCTTCATTCCGTCACCTCCTTTACTTGCCAATTAGACGCATGAAGAAGAAATATGTTACAAAAATTATAACATTTTAATGAGGATATTGTTTTTTAGTGATAAATTACATATAATATATGTGAGAACAGAGAAGTTCTCCTTCATCTTGATGAGTCCTGTGACGGTTCTGACAGGACAGTAAAATAAAAATTGACCGAATGATGAAGTTGTTAAGTGAGAGGCTGGATGCCTCTCGTTTTTTCTGATTAAAGAATAATCAGGAGGATTCCGGCATGTTTTTTACAAAGGATAAATGGAAAAAGGAATGGGAAGCTCTGGAGAAAAAGGAACAAAGTTTCCTTAAGAAGAATATCCAGGAGAAGGAATCTGTCCTTAAGCAAAAGCTTTCGGATAAGATCCCGGACAAATTGGAAGATACACTGCACGCTGCTTTCGTGAAGGCTTTTGAAATGGTCTTTGAACATGGGACAGGTATCATTGAGAAAACTTATCGCAAAGGACAGCACGAACAGAATTATCAGGAGAATGTCAGTGCAGTGGAGCAGAAGAAAAACAGGAAGAATGTAAAAGCATTTGCCAGGCAGGCTGGAAAAAGTAGGACGAAGAATCTTCTCATCTCAGGAGTGGAGGGGGCAGGACTTGGAATTCTTGGGATTGGAGTACCAGACATCCCGATCTTTACTGCTGTTTTGTTAAAAAGTATCTATGAGATAGCCCTGAGTTATGGATTCGAATATGATACGGAAGAGGAGCAGATGTTTATTCTGGGTATTATTGAGACAAGTTTGCTTAGGAGTGAAAAATTAATATTGTCCAATAACTGGCTGAACACGGAGATTGACAGCGACCTTCCTTCAATGGAGGATAAGAATGAATTGCTCCATCGGGCAGCTGGACAATTAGCAGAAGCGCTTCTTTATATGAAGTTTCTTCAGGGAATTCCGATTGTCGGAGTCGCAGGAGGATTGGCAGACAGTGTATATCTGAAGAAAATAACAGATTATGCGGATTTGAAATATCGTCGCCGCTTTTTAAGAAAGAAGCTGTCAGATGAGAGCAAATGATGAATATAGATGGTATTATTGCCGAAAATGGGTTATACTATTTTGTGTAGAAAACAAACTGTCAGATATTGGATGGCAGAAAAATACAAATCATAAAAAGAGAGGTAATCATTATGTCAGTGATTCATTTAACCAGTGATAATTTTAAAGAAGAAGTATTAGAATCTAAGGTGCCAGTGTTGGTGGATTTCTGGGCAACATGGTGCGGACCGTGCCAGATGGTAGGACCAATCGTAGAGGAATTGGGAGAAGAAGTTACAGATGCGAAGATCTGTAAAGTGGATGTCGATGCGAATCCAGATCTGGCAAGAGAGTATCGGGTAATGTCAATTCCGACATTTCTGGTGTTCAAGGATGGACAGATGGTAAAAAGAGATATGGGAGCAAAGCCAAAGGAAGAACTTCTGGCATTGCTGAAGTAAGAGAAAGAGAATGAAGATCTCAAAAACCTCAAGATAGACTTACTGTTGTAACGATATCTTGAGGTTTTATCTTGTCTTGGCTGAATCTGAAAATGGGGAAGTCCTTGCATTCTTACCGTACTTCAGAGTATACTAAATATACGTTCGAAAGAGTATAATCAATGAGGGAGAGAAACATATGATAGAGACTGGAGTAATTAACGGAAGATTTCAAGTGTTACATTTAAAACATATGGAATATATACTGGCAGCAAAAATGCGCTGCAACAAATTATACATCGGGATTTCCAATCCTGACAACATGCACACCAGAGATTCGGTCAATGATGTCAATCGAAGCGAACCTTCTGCTAATCCATTGTCTTATTTTGAACGGTATCAGATGATCAGAGGTGCGATGCAGGAATTTAAGGTTCCGGAAAGTGAATACGATATTATTCCGTTTCCGATTAACTGTCCGGAATATCTGTTACAGTATACTCCGAAAGATGCAGTATATTACCTGGGAATGTACGATGAGTGGGATGAAGAAAAATATAAGATACTGCGAAGTCTCGGGCTTAATATAGAAGTGCTGTGGCACAGACCATTAGAGGAAAAAGGAATCACTGGTGCCATGGTACGAAATTGTATTGCAATGGAACAAGAGTGGGCGAAGTTCGTGCCGAAAAGTGTATATCGATATCTGACAGAAAATGAGATGGATAAAAAGATAAAAAGACTGGAATTGATGCGGATAGAGGAGAAGATGAATGCGTGTTTTTAGTATGTCTGCTTGCTTCTTTTGTAGTATAATGGCAGAGACTGATGTGAGATCATGATATAAAAAAGAAACGGTGTTTCATGTGCACCGTTTCTTTTGTGGTATAATAAATTTTAATCTACGAATTTTACTGCAGTTCCGTATGCCAGAACTTCTGCTGCGCCCTGTACGATGGAGCTGGAAGCGTAGTGGATATTTACCACAGCATCTGCGCCCATTGCAGCAGCATCATCTGCCATACGTTTGGTAGCAACAGCTCTGGCTTCGTTCATCATCTCTGTGTAGGAGGTAAGTTCTCCACCGACCAGTGTCTTGAAGCTGTTCATGATGTCCTTACCAAGATGTACGGATTGAATCATAGTACCTCTTACTAGTCCGATCATCTCAAATTTTTTTCCTGGAATATAATCCGTATTTACTAATATCATACCTGTTCTCCTCTCAAGATATAATTGTATTATTTTATTAATACAATTATACTATAAAAATGAAGCAAAGACAATATGCAATATAGCTGATTTATAAATTTAATACATCCTTAATGGTATAAAAGCCAGGTTCTTTATCAGCAAGATAAGCAGCGCAGTCACAGGCACCGCGTGCAAAGCATTCCCAGTTGTAGGAGTGATGAGTGATTTCCAGACGCTCTCCCATTCCGCCGAAGAATACGGTGTGGCTGCTAGGAATATTGCCGGCGCGAAGAGAGTGGTAGCCGATAGTTCCGGGAACTCTCGGAGAGGCACCTTCTCGACCGTATACGGCGATGTCATTCAGTTCTTTGCCAAGGGCATGGGCCATAATCTCGCCCATTTCCTTCGAAGTTCCACTTGGAGCATCTTTCTTCCACTGGTCGTGCATTTCTAAAATCTCAATATCCAGATCATTTCCGGCGATCGTTGTTACCATTTCCAGTAATTTATTCATGATATTGACCAGTTTTGAAGTGTTTGCTGCATACAACATCGGGATCTGGGAAGCAGCATCCTGAAACCGCTGCATCTCTTCTTCGCTAAATCCTGTAGTGCCGCATACCAATGCCTTTTTATGTGCGATTGCCAGATCAAGGACTTCCATAGCGTTCTCTTTGGTAGAAAAGTCAATGATGACATCACAGGAATCGATGACGCTTTCCAGATCATCCACAACCGGGACACCTATTTCTTTTCCGATCATAGCAACCATTCCCAGATCACTTCCTATGTAATCACGCCCCTTTGGAGCAACGCCGGCAACCAGTTCCATATCCTCTCTTTCTGCTGCAACCTGCGTGATTAATTTTCCCATTTTTCCCCGTGGACCTACTACAATAACTTTCATAAATGTAAACTCCTTTCGCATACATGATATGACTAATTATGTCTATTTTATCACAAAATATAAGAATCACAAAGGAGTTTTCTTGACATGAAAATGTGCATAATGTATAATAAATTATAGATTATCAATAATTAATAATCTATAATAAACAAATTTCTAGAGAAGTGCCTTGTATCAAATGCTAACGAAGAGGTTATTGAGAAAAGGTGCGGGGAAAAAGGAGGATGAGTAATAATGAGTACTCAAACAAAAAAGAAGCTCCCTATGGGTTTTTGGGCATGCTCTACGACAGAGATTTTTGAACGTTTTGCTTATTATACCGGACGTTCTATCCTGTTAGTTTTCGTAGCAGCAAGTGTAGCATCAGGTGGTCTTGGTCTGTCAGAAGGAACCGCTGCGACCATGCAGTCACAGTTGACAGCATTTTCTTATGGACTTCCGATTCTGTGTTCCATTATCTGTGACCGTCTGATTGGCGCAAGGTATACCACCCCAATTGGTATGGTTCTCTGTGGCGTTGGTTACTGGATTGGATCTATGGCAACAAGCAGTGGAATGGTATATGCGATGATCTGGTGTATCAGTATCGGTCTTGCATTCTATAAAACTGGTCCGTTGATTGGTCGTATCGTATCCAGTGATCAGCTTAACAATGCATATTCTGTTCGTTATGGACTTGTTAACATCGGTGCATTTGCAGGCCCATTCCTTGCAGGTATTCTGTATCAGGATGTATTCGCAAGTGGAGATATGATGGGATACAGACCATGCTTCAAGATTGCAGCTATCCTGATGTTCTTAGGAGCAATCTGGTTCACCATTGGAACACGTTTTATGGGTGAAGCAGGAAAGACACCTTTCAAGAAAGAATTGACAGAAGAAGAGATTGCCCGTGAAGCAGAGTTGAAGGCAAAGAATAAAGAAGAAAAGAAGATGCCTTATACAACAATTGAAAAGAAGAGAATTGCAGCAATCATTCTGATCTGTGTATTTGCTATTATCTTCTGGATCTTCTGGTATCTGGCTTATCTGCCGGTATATTACTTCTGGGGTGAAAATGCAAACTGGGTAGTTGGAGGCTACAATGTACCTCTTACATGGTTTGATGCTGCAAATGCTTTATTCTGTGTATTAGTTGGTATGTTTGTAACACCAAAGCTTTGGAGTTACCTGGCAAACAGACCGAAGGGTGATATGAGTATTTACAAGAAATGTGCATTAGGTATTGGTACTCTTGGCGTTGGATATCTGTTCTTTGCATTGATGGATATTATCCGTGGTGATGGACAGATCAGCTGTCTGTGGCTTTTAGCTTTTGCAGTTCTGATTACATTGGGTGAGATGTTCTTCTCTCCACTGGGAAATGCATTTATCGCTAAGTATGCACCAAGCCGTATTTACTCTACAATGCAGTCTGTATGGGGACTTGCAATATTCTTCGCAGCAATCAGTTATGGATATGTTTATAATGCATTATTCGGAGGAGCTATTAAGTTCACGACCGCATGTATTATCATTGCAGTAATCGCATTTGTTGCTGTCGCACTTTTGGTTATCCTGGATAAACCATTAACAGCACTGGTTGAGAAGAAAGATGACGAAAAATAGAGTGGATTATTAGAATATAATTATGTACAATGATATTAGGATTGCGGGATTACATATGGAATGCCTGTCAATCCTAATATTATTGGGGAGAAAAAACCCATAATAACAATTATTTTAGGAGGCGTAATACAATGAGTATTCCTGAGAAATTAACAAATTTACGTGCAAAAATGGCAGAGAAAGGAATCGATGCTTATATCGTTCCAACTGCAGACTTTCACCAGAGCGAATATGTTGGGGAATATTTTAAGGCAAGAAAGTATATTACTGGATTTTCTGGCTCTGCAGGTACAGCAGTTATCACAAAAGATGAAGCCCGTCTTTGGACGGATGGACGTTACTTCATTCAGGCAGCAAAGCAGTTGGAAGGTACAACTGTAGAATTAATGAAGATGGGAGAACCAGGAGTACCGGAACTCACAGCATATCTGGAAGATATCCTGAAAGAAGGAGATACTCTTGGGTTTGATGGACGTGTGGTTTCTGTCGGAGAAGGACAGGAATATGCAGACATTGCAGCTAAAAAAGGAGCAAAGGTCGAGTATCATGAGGATCTGATCGATCTGATCTGGGAAGATCGTCCGGAACTTTCCAAAGCACCTGCATTTTCTCTTGGAATTGAGTATGCAGGCGAATCCGCAGCAGATAAGCTTAAGAGGACTCGCGAGGAGATGGAGAAAGCCGGAGCAAATGCACATGTGCTCACGACATTGGATGACATCTGCTGGACACTGAATATCCGTGGTGATGATATTGAATTCTTCCCGTTACTTTTATCTTATGCCATTATTAAGATGGACTGCATGGAACTCTATGTTGATGAGAGTAAGCTGGATGATGATATCAAAGCTTCGCTGGCAGAACTGAATGTCAACCTCCATCCATATAATGATATCTATGAAGATATCCGTACGTTGGATGAGAATACGGTAGTTATGGTTGACCCAAGTAAGTTAAATTATGCTCTGTATAATAATATTCCGGAAAATGTTAAGAGAGTAGAAGAGAGAAATCCGGCGATTCTTATGAAAGCAATGAAGAATCCGGTAGAGATTGAAAATATCCGTAAAGCACAGATCAAAGACAGTGTTGCGCATGTAAGATTCATGAAATGGTTGAAAGAAAATGTGGGCAAGATGAAGATCACAGAGATGAGTGCTACAGAAAAACTGGATGAACTCCGTGCTGAGATGGGCAACTTTATCCGCCCAAGCTTTGAGCCGATTGCTTCTTATGGTGAACATGGTGCGATCGTTCACTACACATCATCACCAGAGACTGATGTTGAGCTGAAAGAAGGAAGCTTCTTCCTGACTGATACGGGTGCAGGATTCTGGGAAGGTTCTACAGATGTTACAAGAACTTATGCGCTTGGTGAAGTAACACAGCAGATGAAAGACGACTTTACTTTAGTTGCAATCAGTAACCTTCAGCTTGGCAGTGCGAAGTTCCTGGAAGGATGTACAGGTATGGTACTTGATATCCTGTCAAGAAAACCATTCTGGGATCGTAATATGAACTTCAATCATGGAACCGGACATGGTGTGGGATACCTTCTGAACATCCATGAAGGACCTGCTGGTTTCCGTTGGAGATATCGTAAGGGCGAGACAGAGGTGTTGCGTGAAGGTATGGTTATTACAGATGAGCCGGGAATTTATATCGAGGGCTCTCATGGTATTCGTCTGGAGAACGAACTTCTCTGCTGTAAGGGTGAGAAGAACGAATATGGACAGTTTATGTATTTTGATGCGATTACACTGATTCCAATGGATCTGGATGCAATCAATCCTGATATCATGACAGCAGAAGATAAGAAGCTCTTAAATGATTACCATAAGAAAGTATATGATACCATTTCTCCATATCTGAATGATGAAGAAAAGGAATGGCTTGCGAAGTATACCAGAGCAATCTAATCCAAATGGCCTTATATATAAAAAGTACTGGAGTGCGTTGTGTTGAACAATGCACTCCAGTACTTTTTATACATATGATAAAGACTGCAAAATGATACATGATTATATATGCGGGTTAATAATATCGAAAGAAAATGGGAAATCTTTTTCACACATGTGATTATCCCGCAACATCTTATCAATCGAAAGCTTATAATGTGAATATATAATATCACAGATTGCATGGCAATCTTTTGTAGCATAGATGTCAAAAAGTTCTTTGTGTACTTTGTATTGCTTTCCGGTTACTTTTGAACAATCATCTACTTGACAATAGAAAGAAAAGAATGATACAAAATCTAATGCGTTCCAAGCGCTGACGAGATATGGCATATGCGCTTCGTTAATCAAGATTTTGTGAAACTCATTATCGTAAATAATTGATTCTGTATAGTCGGAATCATCCATATTCTTCATGGATTCTAATACATCCTCCATCTCTTTGAAGGCTGCATCGGAGATGGTGCCGGCACATGCACGAGCAGCAGAAAGTTCATAGGTTCCGCGAATCAGAAGAGCTTCGATGACATCTGAAAGAGAAACGTTGCGTACAGAACAGCCAACATTTCGCGTATATTCAATCAATCCTTCCTGTTCCAATTGGCGAAGTGCTTCGCGAACAGGGCCATGACTGACTCCAAATTGAGTAGCAAGTTCAGATTCAGTAATCCGCATACCAGGTTCAAGTTCATGATGTAATATTTTTTTTCGTACGGCGTCTGCGACCTGTTCCCGCAGCGTCTTATGATGAATAATGTTTTTCATAGTGACAATAATCCTTTTGTAAAAATGTATACTTGAAAAAGTATATAAATTCATATTTATATAATATCATAAAAAAGTGGGAATAAATAGAATTTATATACATATTTTTTTATTATTTTTCATTTTCAGAGATTTAAAATCCGATGGCAGATAAATGGGAAATTAGTGCTTGCATTATAGATTTTAATTGGGTAGAATGATTATATCGGGGTATGGCTCAGTTTGGTTAGAGCGCACGGCTGGGGGCCGTGAGGTCGCAGGTTCGAATCCTGTTACCCCGATTTTATTTTTTTATGCCACGGGATGTCAATGATAAATTAAAAAACAATATTAAAGGAGGTATGTTATATGTTACATGAAGTAAAATTTCAGTCTTTTAATGAGCGGGATGAGGTCTATGGCTGGGTATATGTTCCTGCTGCCAGGCCAAAAGGGATTGTACAGATCATCCATGGATTTGGTGAGCACTCAAGAAGATACCTGCACATGATTGTGAAGTTTCTGGATGCCGGATATATTGTAGCTGCAGATGATCATGTTGGACATGGAAAGACGGCATTGGAGAATGATACCTGGGGCGACTGGGGCGACAAGGGATGTCATACCATGATGGAAGATGAGCATACGTTGAAGGAAATGGTATGTAAGATGTATCCAGAACTGCCATATTTTATATACGGTCATAGTATGGGGTCATTCATAGCAAGAGATTTTATTGCAAAGTATGGTGATGAGTTGGCAGGCGTAACGTTGTGCGGAACTGCAGGAGTATTTCCGGGAGCAGAAGAGTCAGAAAAAGTGTTGAAGCAGGTCGTAGCTGAGGGAAAAGGAAAAGAATCTGACCCATCTTATGCAGGAGCATTAATGGGATGGATGTGTGAGAGATGTGGCGAAATTAAGCTCGGGAATGAATGGATCTGCTCAGATCCATATGTGCAAGAAGATCATGCAATGGATCCGTTCGATGCATTTACAAAACCAACAACAAACCAGTCTTTGTTATATTTTGTCCAGATGATGTTGGTAATCACTGGAAAAGAGTGGGCAGAAAAAGTTCCGGCGAAACTTCCGATATACAATATTGCCGGAAATGAAGACCCGGTTGGAATGTATGGAAAAGGGGTATGTGAAGTCAGCAACTGGCTGTATGAGACAGGTCATAAGGTTGAGACAAAGTTATACTCTGGCTATCGGCACGAAATCCATAATTATTCAGATATAAAGGATGAAGTAGAAGACGGAATTGTAGCATTTATGAATAAGAATCTGTAAAACAGACAGAAAATCAGTTTTTCACAGAATTCAGACGTTGCAATTTACATAGAAAAATACTATAATTTTTTTATCTCATCTTTTATCAGAAAAATAAAGAAAAGCAGAGGTATAGATTATGAAAAAAAGAGTTGTAGTTGCATTAGGACACCGTGCCCTTGGTACAACGCTGCCAGAGCAGAAAGAAGCAGTGAAGAAGACAGCAAAAGTAATCGCAGATCTGATCGAAGCTGGTTATCAGGTAGCTATTACTCACAGTAATGCACCACAGGTTGGAATGATCCATACAGCGATGAATGAATTTGGAAAAGTACATCAAGATTATACAGCAGCACCAATGTCTGTATGTTCTGCAATGAGTCAAGGATATGTCGGGTATGACCTTCAGAATGGAATTCGTGAAGAATTGTTGAACCGAGGAATTTACAGAACTGTCAGTACAATACTTACACAGGTAATCGTAGATCCATACGATGAGGCTTTCTATACACCAACCAAGATATTAGGCCGTTATATGAACGTGGAAGAAGCGAATGAAGAGCGCAAAAAAGGAAATTATGTTGTGGAAGAGCCGGGAAAAGGTTATCGTCGTATCGTATCTGCCCCGAATCCAGTAAGCATAGTAGAGATTGATGCGATTAAAGCTCTTTTAGATGCGGATCAGATTGTAATTGCCTGTGGCGGAGGTGGAATTCCTGTCCTGGAACAGGATCATCATCTGAAAGGTGCAAGTGCTGTCATTGAGAAAGACTTAACTGCAGGTAAGATGGCAGAAGAAGTTGATGCAGATGAATTGATTATTTTGACCAGTGTCGAGAAGGTTAAGATCAATATGGGCAGAGAAAACGAAGAGGAGCTGGGAGAGATCAATCTGGAACAGGCAAAGCAGTACATGGAAGAAGGCCATTTCGGAGAATACAATATGCTTCCAAAACTCAGTGCATCCGTAGAATTTATTGAAAAGAGAGAAGGAAGAAGTGCGTTGATCACATCTTTTGATAAATTAAAAGATGCATTAAAAGGAAAGACCGGAACATTGATCAGATAACAGGCGAATATTTGGATAAAAATGGGACATACTACTTGAAAAATATAAGGAGGAATGACCCATGAAAGCCAGAGTAAATGATGGATGTATCTCATGTGGTGCCTGTGTTGCTGCCTGCCCGGAAGTATTCCGGTTTAATGATGACGGAGTTGCAGAGGCATACACAGATGTAGCACCAGAATACGAAAGTACAGCAATTGAAGCAAGAGATGGATGTCCAGTAAATGTCATAGATATTGATGAATAGCTGGATTCGGATAGTCCAGAATATGAAAACCCGCATATACTACAAGTAAGTAGTGGATGCGGGTTTTGTTATGGTGACAAAGAAGGTGACGATGGCAGAATCTGCGGTTTGAATATGGGTGGTGTGGATATGCGTCTGTGTGAATTGGAGAATAAAGAAGTGATTAATGCATGTGATTGCAAAAAACTAGGGTACGTGGTAGATCTGATTATAGATGAGTGTAATGGATGTATCGAAGCACTGGTGATTCCAAAGGCAGGAAAGATCTGTGGCTTTTTATGTGATGGGTCAGAATATATTATTCCTTTTAAATGTATCAAAAAGATTGGGCCAGATATTATTCTGGTTGAGATACATGAAGAAAGAAAAAAATAACATTTATAGAACTTTTTTTGACATATTTCATAGTTTTATATCAAAATATGACAATTATATGCTATAATAATTACATTAGTGTATTAACGTGAAAAAGAAAGGAAAAGATATGGCGAGTCAGGTAATAGAAATGGCCTGCCCAGGATGTGGGGCACGCGTCACAACAAGTCAGACGGTCTGTGATTTTTGTCACAAACCGATTACAATCTCAACATTCAACAGTGTATATTCTATGCCGATGCCGGAGGTGAATAAATATGCAGGAGCATACCGAAAAGCATTGGCCGATTATCCGGATGATCAGCAATTGAATACATCAATTGCGATGTGTTATCTGAAGCTTAAGCTGTACGATAAGGCACTGGAAGCATTTGAAAAAGCAATGGAGGATAATTTTGATAATTCAGAGACATTTTTTTATGCTGCCGTGTGTTTATTAAAAGGAAAGAAAGCATTTGTACAGCAGCGTCCTACAATCAATAAGATTGAGGAGTATATTCAGGCAGCAACGATGATTGAACCGTTGGGAATCTATTATTATTTTTGGGCGTATATCAAATATGATTACTATAAGAGAAAATATTTGAATACAACACCAAACTGGCAGGATATGCTGGCACAGGCAGAGGCGTACGGATTATCACCATATGATGTAGATCAGTTATATGGTGTATTAGGCGTGGATCGTCCGGCAGATTTATAGTTATTTACGAATGAGAATAAAAAACTAAAAGAAAAAAAGAGGAGGGCACAATTATGGGATGTGCAGAAATGATTGGCTATGCGTTAGGAGGAACAGCAGCAGTTGCAGAGCAGAAGGCAAGATTGGAGAATATGAAGAAAGGAAAGACGGAAGAGCAGAAGAATGTAATTGACTTCTTTATGAATCTGTATGCCGGATGTGGCTGCGGTGTCGGCTCCAGAGGAGCAAAGATGACCATGAATCAGTATCAGCAGATTGTATCGAATAAGTTATATTCATTGAATCTGAAGCAAAGAGCGATGGACAAGATCGGTCTGGATGAAAGCGAGATCAATGAGATTCCGCCAATTGTTCTGAGCGGCTATGATTTTGATTCTAACGATGTGCTTGTGCGAGTTATTGATGATGTGGCGGTATCATCAAGATTCAGTGTTTCATGGATCTTCTTTAGTGCAACACAGCTATATGCTTATACATATACATTTGAGACGATCAGTGATAATACCTGGGAGCAGACGCAGGATTTCTTCTATCAGGATATTACCTCATTTACAACATTGCAGAAGGTTGTTGAGAAAATCGATATCACCAGCACAGGATGTATCAAGAAGGGTGAAAATATCATGAAGAATAATTATATCGTAGACAGCCTTAAAATTATTGTTCCTGGTAATTCATTCAGTTTTTCTATGCGTAACAACGAATCATTGGAGCAGAGTATTCAGGCTGCGAAAGCAATGCTTCGTGAACGTAAATTTGCAAAATATTAATTACATAGGGAGAAGGGGGAGAACTGTGCCTTTGGCACAATTCTCCCGTTTTATATAAATATGGAAGAAAAATATTATGTTGAAGGTGTAAAAGTTGCATATTCAAATATTCCAAAAGCACCGTATAACCCTTTGAAGCGGCCAGAGATACATTATACCAGATTCTGGATTGCATTGATTGGTTTCATAATATTAATGATTGCAGGGGGATTCGCAGGAAGGTATCTGTTCAGTGACAGCCAGAGACCGGTGATATTTACAGTCTGCCTGTGTTTTGGCATGGGTGTGATATATATGATGTTAATCGCAAAGCGGGCGATTATCTGGCTGGTACATCTCTATCAGAATAAGGCTTCTGATGAGATGCGCCTGCAGTGTGTATTTGAACCCAGCTGTTCGGAATATATGATTCTTGCAGTTGAAAAATATGGTGTGATACGTGGTGTTCATAAAGGTATTAATCGGCTTCGAAGATGCCATGGACCAAACTGCGGAGTGGACTATCCGTAGAATGATAAGAAGAGAGGGCGTAAGACGGTATGACAGAGAATCAGATTTCAGTGGAATATTTACAGAGCAATGAAGCGGTTGCGATGGGAGCAGTGGAGATTACGGCAATCCCGGATATTTCAGTTATTGATGGAAAGAGAATGGATGTTGATGCTGTAGTCGCAGAATATAAGCGAGATATGGGACAGCTTTTAAGTGAGATTTACCAGCATTATAAAGAAGAGAGTACAGTTGCGGGTCAATATAAGGATATTGCGCTGGAAATGATCTGGACAACGGAAGAGGTCAAGAATCAGCCGTATAAAGCGCGGGTGAAGATGTATTTCGTTGTGCGTGCGATTGATGTGGCAGAACCGAACGCGATTCGTCTTGTAAATGGGCTGCTCTCTATTATTAAATCAACGGTTGAGCTGCAAAAATATGAATATCAGGATGTTACGGCTGTAGAGTTGCAGAAAGAGATGTATCGTATAAAAGATACTGCAGTTAAAGCATTGGTAAAGGAAGAGCGGATAGAGAATCTTCAGAACCAGATTCTTCCTTATTGCTATGCGTATGATTGTATTACAGATACCGGAAAAGATCTGAGTTATATTCTTAATACGTTGATACATTATCCGGATTGTGCATTATCTGTTCAATTGATCCCGACGGTATTTGATGCAGGTGAGATGGCGGAGTTGAATAACGTGCTTCAGATAGTTGATTCTCTGGGACATGGAGTTATGGATATGGGAATGGCTAATGTTACATTTGCTATGGCGCAAAAGCAGGCAGATAATTACCGTTACTATGTACAACAGAACAACAGCCCTCTGTTCTTGTATAATATTCTCGTCTATGGGGATGCTCAGGCAGTGCCGAATATCGCAACACGTGTATATGGTCAGATTACGAATCCAGAAGCACCGGTCAATATGAAGCTTCTGGATCTCTACGCAGATGAAGTGCAAAAGGACAGCAATCTGTATCCGCTACCATGGGCAGTAAACGAGATTCTGACAGGTGCAGACCGCGATATGAATATATGGAATAGTGGAAACTTCAGTCAGAACTATTACCGACTGCCATATATTATTACTGCAGAAGAAGCCTGTGAATTGTTCCGTCTTCCGGTGGGAAGCGACCGCGTGTCTGCCGGACTTCCGGTAAATGAGGCAGGGAAATCCAGTAAAACGTATGCCGATAATATTATCAATGCCGGGGATATTGAGATTGGTGTGCTGAAGTCATCTTCGAGGGGAGATAAGATTGGAATCTCCCTAAAAGATCTGGCAAAGCATATGTTGGTGGTAGGAACTCCTGGCTCTGGTAAAACAACCTTTTCTGTAGGATTGTTAGATCGTCTCTGGAAAGACCATGGAATTTCATTCCTTGTAATTGAACCTGCAAAGAATGAATATCGCGCACTGGTGCAGAGTATTCCGGAACTGCAGGTATTCACCCCTGGAAAGAACTTCATATCACCGTTTGTATATAATCCATTTATTCCACCGAAAAATGTGAAGTTGGAGACGTACAAATCTACACTTAAGACAGCATTTGCAGCAGCGGTTTCCATGTCTACACCGCTGGATAAGATATTTGAGGAATCTATTAATAATTGCTATTCGGATTTTCGATGGCTGGATACCTATACCAGTGATGATATGGGAAAAGTATTCAATATCACAGACTTTGTCAAATGCTTCCAGGAAACGTTTGATGCGATTGGGTACACCGGGGATGCGAAGAATATCGGGCGTGCCGGAGTAGTCCGCCTGAATTCACTAGTCAACTTGTTTGATAATTATTATTCAATCCCGATTGAAGATATGTTGAAAAAGCCAACGATCATCGAGTTGGCAGCGATTGAAAACAGCGATCAGAAGGCACTGATCATCTCGTTGTTGTTACTTTCTATTCTGGCCTATGTGAACAGCAATTATGTGGGAGAAGGAGGCCTGAAGAATGTCATCTTATTGGAAGAGGCACATGTACTTCTGGATGCAGATTCGAATGCAGGACAGGGAGATGCCAATCCGAGTGCAATTGCGCAGGGACTGGTAAAACGCATGTTAGCTGAGATCCGTTCGTATGGAGTTGGTCTGGTGATCGCAGATCAGTCTCCAAGAAAAGTATCCACAGATGTGGTAGCCCTGACGGATATAAAAGTGGCATTTCGTCTGGTGGAGGCAACAGATAAGCAGATTCTGGCAGATTCTGCAAATATGGATGAAGTGCAGACAAAGCGTCTTGCAAAACTAAAACCAGGTGAAGCGTTCTTCTTCTTTAACAAGTTGGAAGAACCGGAGGAGATCAAGACACCGGATTATCGTCTGCAGAATAAGATCAGCATCTCATTATCTGACGACGGCATTAAAGAGCTGTCGACTTATTGGAATGATAAGCAGGAGAAATTGCGCCCTTATCCAGAATGCCCATATGTCAAATATTGTAATAAGACTTGTGATTATAACCGCAGGGTATTAGCAAGAGAAGTGGCACGGCGTATCTTTAACCGTAATTTCACGCCGGAATCAAAAGATTTTGAACTAGTAAGGCAGATCATTCCGAGACTACGTCCTTTGATTCAGGCAGAAATCAATAACGAGGTAATGGATAATGAATTAGTTGCTTGTGTAAAGGTTCATCTTTTTAGAAAGATAAAATATAATACCAGAATCGAAATTCATGATGCAACCATTCAGGCGAATCTTTCGAAAGCATAGGTGGGAAGATGTTAGATTATAGAGAAATGAACGACCTGCAGGAGTTCGGCTATCGTCCATCATCCCGTGATATTTTTTCCGATGTACAGCAGGAAGTGCAGGATATACCTGATGATATAGAAGGATATTATGCGGAAGAATATCAGGATGTGCAGCAGGAAGTGCAGGATATACCTGATGATATGGAAGGATATTATGCAGAGGAATATCTGATGCCTGAAAATGAGATTCAGGATATTCCGGAAGACATCATCGGTGATGAACCGGATTACTGGGAGATGGCAGCACCTACACCAGTCAGTGAAATGCATGAACCGGAACCGGATGTTAATATTCCTGGCTCGCAAGTGGCGAAAGATGTAGAAGTCGGGGCACCGGGAGAGACGTTCAATGAAGAACAGGATATGGGTGTTCCGGGGGAAGATTTTCAGGAAGAGGAAGACATGGATGTGCCGGGAAGCCAGGTGGATACGGATGAAGATATGGATGCACCTGGTGCTCACTATGAGACGAAAGAGCAGCAGGAAGGGAATGATTGTCGCGATATCGGTGAGATTATGGAGGCATTCCAGTCTGAAAATTGGGAAGGACTCTCCGATGATGCCCGCAAGGAAGCGATTGATGAGTTGAGCGAATATGTGGCGCAGGATCTGAATATAAAGGATAAACCGAAGATAGAATTTTATAATAATGAAGACAGCGGAGATTTTGGAAGTTACTCCCCTGACGAAAATACCATTTATATTAATGAGTTCAATATGGATAATGCGGTGGAGACAGCAGATACGATTACCCATGAAACAAGGCACTGTTACCAGCATGAGTGTGCCGATCATCCGAAGACAGAACAGGATTATGCATTCAGAGATAATTTCGATAATTATGTCACACCAGATATGGATTTTGAAGGGTATGAAGATCAGATCGTAGAGGCAGACGCACGTGATTATGCACAGGCATACAGAGATATGATTTCGTAATGTGCCGGAAAGGAAAGTTTATGAGAGAACAGATATTTGAATATCTTGTTGAAAAGGAAAATCAGACGCCAAAACTGGCTTCTCAGATGTGCGATAAATTGGAGAAACATCCAGATATTATGGGTGAACTATACCAATATATTCAGACAGGCAAGTTTGAGGAGGAGCATCCGGTAACAGTAGAGGGTTATACAGCAAAGATGCTGGAATCGACGACCTATTTAAAGCCTGTTGGAGCATATAATTATCTGATTTATCTTCGCAATAAACCGGAAACTGCATTGGCAAAGTTGAAGCAGGGACTGCCATTACGATAAGGAGGATGTACCATGGATGAATTTTCAGAAGATATGGATGTCGATGTGGACACGGATGTCGATGTAGATATGGATGTCGATGTGGACACGGATGTCGATGTAGATATGGATGTCGATGTGGACATGGATGTCGATATGGATACAGATGTAGACATGGATATCGATGATGATATTGATGTGGATACAGATGTAGACATGGATATTGATGATGATATAGAGATGGATGATGAAATTATCGACGATGATATAGATTATGACGATGAAATCATTGATGATGATATAGAGATGGATGACGAGGTAATAGAAGATGATATCGTCGAAGATGAAGAAGTAGTCGAAGATGAAGAAGTAGTTGAAGATGAAGAAGTAGTTGAAGATGAAGAAGTAGTTGAAGATGAAGAAGTAGTTGAAGATGAAGAAGTAGTCGAAGATACAGATGATTTGGAAGAAGATGGAGATGTTGAGAGTGATGAAGTAATCGAAGCGGAAGATGATACTGCTGTAGAAGACGAAGTCAGTGAGGAAGCAACTGAAGCCGATGAAATGGTCGAGGAAGATACAGATATCACAGCCGATGAATCCATAGAAGAAGAGGAAAATCCAACGGATCTGGAAGGAACGGAGACTGAAGAGCCGATAGAGGAAACAGATAATCTGGAAGAAGATGTCGAGAGTGATGAAGTAATCGAAGCAGAGGATACAGTTGAAGAAGAGGATACCATTGCGGAAGACGAAGTCAGTGAGGAAGCAACTGAAGCCGATGAAATGGTCGAGGAAGAAGCAGATATCACAGCCGATGAATCTGTAGAAGAAGAGGAAAATCCAACGGATCTGGAAGGAACAGAGACTGAAGAGCCGATAGAGGATACAGATGATCTGGAAGGAGATGTCGAGAGTGATGAAGTAATCGAAGCAGAGGATACAGTTGAAGAAGAGGACACCATTGCGGAAGACGAAGTCAGTGAGGATGCAACTGAAGAAGATGAAGAAGTAGTCGAAGATGCAGATGATCTGGAAGGAGATGTCGAGAGCGATGAAGTAATCGAAGCAGAAGATACTGCAGAAGATGATACTGCTGTAGAAGACGAAACGATTGGGGAAGTAACTGCAGAAGATGAAGTGGTCGAGGGGGATGAAGATATCACGACCGATGAATCCATAGAAGAAGAGGAAAATCCAACGGATCTGGAAGGAACAGAGACTGAAGAGCCGATAGAGGATACAGATGATCTGGAAGAAGCTGTTCCAGAACAATCTGAGAATCTAATTGATCAGGAGGATATAGGTTCCGTTGAAGTTCTAACGGAAGAGATGGCTGACAAACCTCAGCAAGAACAGCATACGTTTGAAGATTGGATCAATCCGGATAACTATGATGAAGACGGACAATACATAGGAGATGGACAAGACTTCGGATATAAACCGGGAGGAATGGAAGCATCAGAATACGGAGAACAGATTGATCAGCAGGCGCAGGATGCTTATGAGGAACATCTTGCGCATGGAGATGCAATGACGGACTCGGATGTGGCAGATACCGATACGGAAGATACAGACACGGCAGGTGCCGGAGGTGATTCGGGGGAAGGTTCAGGAGTTTCAGAGATTGTTCCGGATGATACAGCAGGATCAGAAAAGCATACGTTTGAAGATTGGATCAATCCGGATAATTATGATGAGAATGGTCATTACATAGGAGATGGACAGGACTTCGGATATAAACCGGGAGGAATGGAAGCATCAGAATACGGGGAGCAGATAACTCAGGATGCGAAAGATGCCTATGCAGAGCATATTAAGCAGCATATGCCGATGGAAGATCAGGCACAGGCTTATGCGGAATATGCAGAAGCTTTGGATAATTACGGAAAAACCCCAGAAGAACTGGAAGAAGTGACAGATGTATCAGATGATATGATTCCGGAAGATATTTTAGAGGATATTTCAGATGACGCAGATGATTTGTCTGTTGACAATAATGAGGTGCTTCAGGATATCGAAGACGATATTATTCCAGAAGACTTAACTGTTGAAGATATCAATACAGATGCGGTTACAACAGAAGATATGAATACAGATGAAGTTTCTACAGATGAGATGAATGCAGATACTGTCAATGAGGAGAAGCCGAAGCAGAGTGCGATGGAAGCATGGTTAGATCCGAAGAACTATGATGCAAATGGACATTTTGTAGAGAATCCGGATAGCCTTACCGATGATAACCGCTGGGATCCAAATCGTGATACGCCAGGTGGAAGAGAGATACCTCCGAAGCCATTCATAAAAGAAGCCCCGGAACTTGATTTGGAAGAATCCGCAGGTGTTCATGGAGAAACCGCAGACCAGACAATGTCTGAGAGTAGCCATTTTGGCATGGGACCGGCGCAGGCCCAGATGTATGATTACATGTGTGAACACAATTATGGAAAAGGAGATTATCCAGAATATTCTCAGGATCCAGAATGGCAGAGATTGAATGCTGCATTGAAAAATGAACTGGGAATTCCGGCGGATGTACCGGCATATGATAATGACAATATCCCATATGGAAATACAGAGCCGATGAATGCAGATCCAACCGGACCGATTCCGACAGAACCAGTAATTCCATCTGCCAATCAACAGGAGCCATCTGTACAGGGGCCGATTGAGAATTCTGTGGGCAATCAGGATATGAAAGATATCAAAGAAGAGATTGCAAAAGATTTGATGGACAATTATGATGTTGGTAAGGCAGATTTTCATGATTTTGATCCAGACGTTGCAAGCTCCGTATCAGATGCTGTACGTGACGCCAAGAACGATTTCCCGGATCTGGAAGTGAAGTTTCTTGGAAGTATCGATACCCAGGTGGCAGGTATTCGGGATGAATATATTGATTATTATACAAAGGAATTGGCCAAGATACCGAATTCTGGATGGAATGAGGATGAGATAAGGTCGATTGCAGAACATAATGCGGATAAACTTATCTCGAATTGGGGACTGGATGACACCGATGGAACATTTGCGTGGTCACTTCATATTCCTGAGAATGTTGATCCGACAGGAGGAAATCTGGATCAATATACAGGAGTTGCTATTAACAATACTTACGCTTCGGATTGTGAGGCTTTTACGGATGCAAAGCAAGAGGAAGTACGCATTAAGCATAAACCAATTGGCTGTGATACACCGCGTGCGACTATCGATCATGAGTTGGGACACGAGATTGATAATATGTTGGACGCATGTCATGATGAGAAAATGATTGGGCTATATGAAGAGATGATGAGTAATGGCAATGCACAGGATGTGTTGTCAGGATATTCACAGACCAATATCAAAGAATTTATTGCAGAAGGATATTCAGAATATCGGAATAATCCGCAGCCTAGGGAATATGCAACGAAGATCTATGAGAGACTGATGCAATTAAATCAGAGAAGAAAGGGGAGATTCTTTTGGAAGAAAAAATAAAATATAAATTGGAACTGCCAGAGGGGATAGAATTACCGGAGGGCTGTGAATTGCCAGAGATCGAACTGGGAAAGGCAAGTCTTCGAAGAACGGTAATTCAGGAAGATGGTACGATGACGGAAAAAGAAGAGACATTATGGGTTCCAAGAATTAAAAAGGAGGAAACGTAGATGGGACTTTTTAGTAAAAATCCAAACGAAGTAAATTATACAGGAGGAAAAAAACACTGGACTGACGTAATCAAGAATTCCGGACCCGGCGATCTTCTGATCTGGAGGCAGCCGGAGGAGGATTTTAATACGAATTCGACATTGGTCGTAATGCCGGGAGAGGAAGCTGTTTTTATTAAAGGCGGCGTGATTGAGCAGGTATTTGATAATGGTACATATAAGCTTTCTACAGAAAACTATCCATTCATCAGCAGATTACGAAATGCATTTTCAGGGGGAATCAGTACCTTTAATTGCGTTGTGTATTTTGTGCGTAAGGCTTCTGGACTGGAGATCAAGTGGGGGACAGAATCTCCGATTCAGGTCCGCGACCCGGTTATGCAGATTATGACCAGTCTGCAGGCTCGTGGAGCATACAAAGTACAGGTAGAAGATGGAGCAAAATTCCTGACCAAATTATTGGGAAATAACATTCAGTTCCTGATGCAGGATGAACTTGATAACTTCTTTATCAGTGAATTCCAGCAGCATATTAAAACGACGATCGCAAAATATGTGAAAAACTCTCAGGAAGAGATTCTTGGAATCTGTGCAGAGCAGGATGTACTGGCAGAAAGTATTAAGCCGCAATTGCAGGAAATCTTAGATGACTATGGATTGAAACTGATCAGTTTTTCTATTATGGGATTAGATATTCCGCAAAATGATCCGAACCGTGCAGCGTTGGAAGAAGCATTTGCGAAAAAAGGTGTTGTCAATATTCTTGGTGATGACTGGGGCAGAGTACAGGCAAGCGAGATTTTAAGAGATCTTGCGAATAACCCTGGAGCAGGAGGAATGGCTGCTGCTGGAGCAGGAATGGGAATGGGAATGGCTGCCGGTGGTGTGTTCGGAGGTATGGCACAGCAGATGTTTGCACCGATGAATAATAATCAGAATAGCGGTCAGCAGAATGCGAATCCGGGACCGAGCGGAAGATTCTCACAGAGACGAGGGATGGCGCCGGGACAGGCAGATGCCGGCCAGCAGAATATGGGACAGATGGGACAACAGAATATGGGACAAGCAGCAGGCATGACTTGTACGGCATGTGGGGCCGGTCTTGCACCAGGAGCAAAATTCTGCGCTGCTTGTGGAACTCCTGTCAGTCAGAAGGCATTTTGTACAACGTGTGGAGCAGAACTGGCACCGGGGGCAAAGTTCTGCAGCCAGTGTGGAACACCGCGGGCATAGATATAGAAAAGGATGAGAGTGAGAGATGAAAAAGAACGTATTATCAACAATAGTATATTTGGTATTTCTGATTATATTTAATCTGATATTTTATATGCTGGGTGGAACAGAGCATCCGGCTTCCGTATGGATATCATATGTGTTTATCCATATTGCATATCTTTTACTGGTGTGTACGACATTGTTTGTGCGGAAAGGAAGTAATGCTGCATTATTTGGAATGACGCTGAATTCTATCTCAGGGGTATATTTTGTGGTTGAATTGATCGTCGGTATTATCTTTATCAAGGTAGCATCTGAGAGTTATAAAGCGCCGCTGATCGTACAGGCTGTCATTGCAGCAGTTTATGTAGTTTTTCTGATTGCCAATATACAGGCAAATGATTCTACGGCAGACAGTGTAGAACGTCATGAGTTGGAAGTGAAATATCTGAAAGAAGCGGCTATGATCTTAAAAGAAGTTATGGGCATGGTAGATGATAAAACAGCGAATAAAAAGGTTGAGAAAGTATATGACCTGATTCAGTCTAGCCCTGCAAAATCCAATCGGAATGTTGCAGATCTGGAGTTCCAGATTATCAGTGAGATAGAACAGCTGCGTATGATTGCATCCGGTGGAGATGCAGAAGCTGTCGGCATGTGTGCAGATAAGATCTACCGTCTGGCTGGAGAACGTAACCGTCAGCTAAAACTTGGCAATTAACGGATAATTGGAAGATAGATCAGGAGGAATACCAATATGAAAAAGTGCCCTTTGTGTGGAAAAGAATACGAGACAGAAAATGTATGTCCCATTTGTAATATCTTATTGATTGATACAGATTCCAATTGTGCTGTCAGCAATGAAAGTGCAAAAGAGAGAAAAAGGCGTGAGCAAAGAGAACAGCGTGATCAAGCTAAGGAACAGGCGAAAGAACAGGCAAAGGAGACAGCGGCTCAGGCAGCAACACAGGCAAAAGAAACGGCGGCTCAGGTAGTTTCCCAGGCAAAAAGCATGGATCCAAAGCTTTTAATGCTCATTGGAGCAGGGGTTGTTATCCTTATACTAATTATTGTAATTTTGAAATTTGTCTTAGGCGGCAAGGAAGAGACGCAATATGTACAGCCATCCGGTACAGGAACTGTCACAGAAGATATGGCAGAGGATGTCGAATTAAACGAAGAAGATTTTGCGAGAAATGAATTGGTTGATTTTGAGACTGACAGTTTTTCCTTCCAGCTTCCGGCGTACTGGAAAGACTTGTGCGGAGTAGATGTCTATGATGACTATATTTCATTCTATCAGAAGAAGTCCAGTGAATATGGAGGGTATCTGTTCAGTGTGGCAGCAGTGTCAAGTGAGGATAGGGATTCTCTGAATAATTATACGACAATAAAAGAAGACGGTAACGTGATCTATGTGGTAGAGTATCCATCGGATGTAAGTTATGATGTTGAAGATGAGTATGTAAGCAAGGAATATCAGCGCCTGGAAGAGGATGTACATTATGTATTTGACACATTTGAAGGATTCAAAGAAGAAGAGTCTGCGCTTACTGGCGACTATATTATCCCTGACAGCAGTACAAGAGTTATCTCTTCTTCAGAATTAGAGTCTTTGACGAAAGAAGAACTGATGTATGCAAGAAATGAAATCTATGCACGTCACGGACGTAAATTCCAGGATTCAGGAATCCAGGCATATTTTAACTCAAAGAGCTGGTATAACGGAACGATTGAACCAGAAGCTTTCCAGGAAAGTATGTTAAATAGTGTGGAATATGCGAATGTGCAGACCATTGTAAAATACGAAGAGAGTAAGGGTTATCGCTAGGAGGATACAGGAATGAAGAGATGTCCGCTTTGTGGAAAGGAATATGAACAGGAAGATATGTGCCCTGAATGCAGGGTTATGTTAATCGATACAGCGACAAACACCGCTGTGGCAAAAGAGCCTGAGAAAAAAAGCCGTATGAACAGAGAGAAGAAACCAATACCAAAAGGTTATATTATGGCGGCTGTGCTTGTCGTTGTTATAGTGCTTGTTATCGCAGCGGCAGTATTTATGGTATCGAATACTAGAGCAAAAAAAGAGGCGGAGCAGAGAATGCAGGCTCAGGCGGCTGCAGAAGTGGAACAACAAGATAATCAAGATGATAAGGATATTGTGGAGGATACCGATATCTCAGAGGCTGAAAATGATCTGGAGGAAGGGGAAAATACCAATATCCCGGTGATTTCTATGGATCATGTGGAAGATGTGATGGCTTCTTCTGAACTGTCAGAATCTAACATGACACATTTTGCAGGGCGTGTTCTGGATGGAGATCCTGATACGGCCTGGGTAGAAGGTGCAGCAGGGCAAGGTATCGGTGAGAAGCTTGTATTGACATTTGACGGAACCTATCAGGTCAGCGGTCTGAGAATATGCGCAGGTTATCAGAAAAATGATTATGTATATTACAATAATTCAAGGCCTGAGACTATCAGTGTGGAATTCTCAGATGGCAGTGTTGAAAATTATTCATTAGCAGATGTGTATGATCAGGAACAGGTCGTAACATTTTCGACACCGAAAGAAACGAGTTATATCCGGATTATCATTAACTCTGTATATCCGGGAACAAAGTACGAAGATACCTGTATATCAGAAATCAAACTGTTTTGAGTATGAGGATAAAAAGAATAGCTTTGTATAGCCTGCTCGCATTTGTCTTGAGCAGCACCGGATGTTCAGGTGCAGAGAGTGTTCCGGCACTTTCATGTCATGATGTCACGTGGATGACAGAAGCAGTCAGGACAAGTGTGACAGAGATCAAAGGTCAAATTAAAATAAAAAAAATTCCGGAGAAGGAGGAATTGGTCTGCGTTAAGGATTATATACCGGATATTATAGTTGAGCTAAGATATGCAACACAGAACAACTTTACCGGAGAGATTATCTACGATTTTCATGATGCATATCTGCGCTATGGAACGATAGAAAAACTGCTGCAAGTGCAGCAAGAGATTCAGGGAAAAGGGTATGTGCTGAAAATATGGGATGCCTATCGGCCGGTATACGCTCAGTTCGATCTGTGGGAAATATGCCCAAACAGCATCTACGTTGCCAATCCTAATAAGGGATATTCTTCACATAGTAAAGGAAATACCGTGGATCTGACGATCGTAAATAAAGATGGGACAGAGATTCCGATGCCGACAGGATTTGATGATTTTTCAGCGAAAGCAGACCGAGATTACAGTGACTGCCTGGAAGAAGAGGCGCAGAATGCCGGATTGCTCGAAGAAACAATGATGAAGTATGGATTTGAACCATATTTTGGCGAGTGGTGGCATTATGAAGATACAGATGCATATCCGGTAGAAATGGATTATATTCCAGAGAGTTAGGAAAAGAGGGAGGAACATAGGATGAAAAAATGTCCAATATGTGGGAACGAGTATGAACATGAAAATGTGTGCCCGATATGTGGGATACCGCTGATTGATACAGAGACGAACAGCGCAGTGGCAAGTGAACCGGAAAAGAAAAAGCGGTTCAGTACCAAAAAGAAAAAAGAAGAACCTGCAATAGAGGAAGAACCTGCTGTGAAAGAACCAGAAGAAAAATCTTCAGTAAAAAAAGATTCTGTCAGAGAAGCACAGGAAGAAGATATCTATGGTCTGGGAGTTAAACCTGCATCAACTGGCGGTTCTTCGTCCGGGAGCAGTTCATCTGGAGGAAGATCATCTGGGGACAATGTAAGCCATGATGGGAAGGTAACCATTAGTTTCAAGCCGGCTTATGTCGTGGCAGTGGTAGTTATATTGTTATTGATTGTTGCAGCAGTCTTCATCGTGCGCGGCATGAAAGCAAAGAAAGAAGCAGAGCAGATGTATCAGTATGAGCAGGATGTGCCTGCGGAAGAACCCGAAACTACAGAAGAAGAGATTGATCTTTCGCTGGTAGATGTCAATGCAGTGAATGTGAACCATTGGGAGTATACGGGGAAAATCGATTATATGGTTTCACCGGCAGTGGTCAGATTAGATCCACCACTTAATTTCTATGCTTACACAACGGACAATAAGAAGGCCTTATTAGAAGATGTAAGCGAGGTGTGTATTGATTCTTCCAGCAGCATTGATATGAGAGATTTTGATGGAAAGATGACGACGGTGACAGGTTCGCTTACGATTGACAATGATCGGATACTGATGAGTGTAACAGATGCCTGGACGGATGAAGTAGATGAGGATGATACTGCAATCCATGAATATAATGTAGTGATTTCTGATGTCTCCTGGAGTCAGGCAAAAGAAGCATGTGAAAGTGCCGGAGGATATCTTGCCAGAATCAACTCTGTAGAAGAATACAATTATATTACGAATATGCTGACATCAAGAGGGTATACAAAACAGCATTTTTATCTTGGTGGACGCAGAGATGCAAGCGGAAGCGATTATTACTGGGTGAACCAGAATAACGAATTTATAGGAGATGCTCTAAACCGTTCTGAATCCTGGAGCAATGGATATTGGTATATCAATGAACCGAGCTTTGTCGATACGGGATCTGATGCGAACGGAAATATTCAGGAAAATGTAATGAATCTGTTCTATGTAAATGGAACATGGTATCTCAATGACTCCTCAGATAATCTGGCGGCTAATTATCCGAGCCTTCTGAGTGGAAAAGTTGGATATATCATAGAGTTTGAATAATATGAAGAAATATATTGGAATCATAGCAATTACTGCTGCGGCTCTGCTGACAGTCGCAGCCGGTCTTTGGTATCATCAGATTGTAAAACAGAATGATAAGTTTGAAGAGACGCAGTCAGAAGTAAAATCAGAATCTGATAAAAAGCCGGAATCTGTTCAGACTGTGGAACCTGAGTTATCCGAAGAGGAACAGCGCAAGGCAGAAGTAGAGGAAATCGTAAATTCTCTGACTTTGGATGAGAAAGTAGCACAGTTATTCATTGTAACTCCAGAGGAATTAACAGGAGTAGGAGTTGTCATTGCCGCAGGCGAGACGACTAAGAATGCAATCAGCCAGTATCCGGTCGGCGGCTTTATCTACATGTCACAGAATCTTGAGAATCCGGAACAAGTACGGGAAATGGTGAAGAATGTCCAGGAGTATTCTTATCAGAGAATAGGACTTCCATTATTTATCAGTGTGGATGAAGAAGGCGGTACAGTCAGCCGGTTTAGCAATAATCCGAATTTTAATCTGGAGAAGATTGACAGTATGAGTGTGATCGGTGCAACTGGAGACCCTCAGAATGCCTATAATGTAGGAGCAAAGATTGGAAGCTTCCTTTATGATCTGGGATTTAATATGGATAATGCACCGGATGCAGATGTGCTGACGAATCCGTCGAATACTGTGATTGGTTCCAGATCATTTGGAACAGACTGTAATCTGGTTTCTGAGATGATGCTGGCAGAGATGAAGGGACTACAGGATCAGAATATTATCCCAGTCATAAAGCACTATCCCGGACATGGAGCGACAGAGGCTGATACGCATGCCGGATATGCATATACGAATAAAACCTTGAATGAGATGATGGCAAATGAGCTGGTTCCGTTTATCAATGGTATCAATGCCGGAGTGAAAGTTATAATGGCTGCGCATATTTCCTGCCCGAATATTGTCGGAGATAATACGCCGTCTTCTTTGTCTGGAGTTATGATCAACGATATCTTGCGTGGTCAGTTAGGTTATCAGGGAGTTGTAACGACAGATGCATTGAATATGGGTGCAATTGCTGAAGAATATTCATCAGGACAGGCAGCTGTACAGGCATTGCAGGCTGGAGTAGATATCCTGTTAATGCCGGAGAATTTTCAGGAAGCATATCAGGGGGTGTTATCTGCGGTAGGAGATGGCAGGCTGACAGAAGAACGAATCAATGAATCTGTAAGGCGGATTGTGAATTTAAAACTGGATATCAGCCAAAAGTAATTTGACTTCTGTTCATTTAACCGATATACTGTATACAAGTACGATGAGAAAGGAATAACGCAAGATGAAGTGTCCATATTGTAATCATCCAGATACCAGAGTTATTGATTCCAGACCTGCCGAGGATGGCAATTCAATTCGCCGGCGCCGTTCCTGTGATGTGTGTGGAAAGCGGTTTACGACATATGAAAAGGTAGAGACGATTCCATTGATCATTATCAAGAAGGATAATAACCGTGAGCAGTATAACCGCGGTAAGATTGAGAATGGAATTTTAAGGGCCTGTTACAAAAGACCGGTATCTGCTGAAGCTATACAGCATGCAATCGACAGGATCGAGACGAAGATATTTAACCAGGAGGCGAAGGAGATTCCAAGCAGCATGATTGGAGAACTTGTAATGGAAGAATTAAAAGAACTCGATGAAGTTGCATATGTGCGTTTTGCGTCTGTATACAGAGAATTCAAAGATGTGAACACCTTTATGGATGAACTGAAAAAAATATTAAAATAAGAAGATATTTGCTTAGATAGTAATAAAGTGATAGAATAAGGGAAGAAGCAAGAAAAAGGGATTGCTTCTTCCTTTTTTATATTATATATTTTTAACAGAAACAGATGGTGCTATAGAGATACGATTATAGATTGGGTGAGATATATGAGAACATACAAGTTAACCATTTCTTATGATGGCAGCAGATACCAGGGATGGCAGCGTCAGGCTACCACTGACAACACCATTCAGTTTATTCTGGAATGGAGCATTGGGAAGCTGGTCGGATATCGGGTACATGTTGATGGGTCTGGCAGAACGGATGCCGGAGTGCATGCCCGAGGCCAGGTGGCGAGCGTAAAATTAACAAAGTTATATGATACCAAAGAGTTAAAAGATTCATTGAACCGGTATCTTCCTGAAGATATTCGTATTGTGAAGGTGGAACTTGTAAAGAATGGTTTCCATGCCCGCAAGAGTGCAAAAGGGAAAAAATATGAATATTATATTGACTGTAGAGAGAAGCCGGATGTATTTTCACGCAGATACTGCTATCATTATCCTGAGAAACTGGATATTGAAGCGATGCGTGATGCGACCAAGTATTTGATCGGGCCGAAGAATTTTACCAGTTTTACCGACGATAAGGAATGCAAAGATCCTATCCGTCGGATTACCAATATTAAGATCGTAAGTAATGGTGAGAAAGTCAGGATCACCTACTATGGTACCGGATTTTTATATCATATGGTAAGAATATTGACTGGAACATTGTTAGAGATCGGTACTGGCAAGAGGGATGCGTCTAAGCTTCCAGTCGTCATTGCTGCGGAGGACAGGAGTCTGGCTGGTTTTCTGGCACCGGCGAGAGGTTTGTTCCTGCGTAAGGTATATTATTAAAAAAATCTCGGAAGAGTGGGAGGATAATCAATGAAGTTTATTTCATGGAATGTTAATGGAATCCGTGCCTGTGTGCAGAAGGGATTTGAGGAATTCTTTCAGCAGGCGGATGCAGATATATTCTGTATACAGGAATCTAAGATGCAGGAGGGGCAGCTGGAGTTGAATACTCCTGGATATTACCAGTATTGGAACTATGCGAAAAGAAAAGGATATTCAGGGACAGCAATATTTACAAAAAAAGAGCCGATTTCTGTGTCCTATGGAATCGGCATAGAAGAGCATGACCAGGAAGGTCGTGTGATTACACTGGAATTTGAGGACTACTATTTTATTACGGTATATACTCCGAATTCGCAGAATGAACTGGCGAGACTTTCATATAGAATGCAATGGGAAGATGATTTTCTGGCATATCTGAAGAAGTTGGAAGAGAAGAAACCAGTAGTCTTCTGCGGGGATCTGAATGTTGCACACAAGGAGATTGACCTGAAGAATCCTAAGACGAACCGGAAGAATGCCGGTTTTACGGATGAAGAGAGAGAAAAATTCTCTTTGCTTTTGGATGCTGGGTTTATTGATACTTTCCGATATTTTTATCCGGATGCTGAAGGAATCTATTCCTGGTGGTCTTATCGATTCAGTGCAAGAGCAAAGAATGCAGGGTGGCGTATTGACTACTTCTGTGTATCCGAAGCTTTAAAAGAACGTCTTGTAGATGCTAAGATCCTGACGGATGTGATGGGATCTGATCATTGCCCGGTAGAGCTGGATTTTCAATAAAATAATAAGTTTCAAGGGGGAATCTTGTGGTGTTAAACTACAAGATTCCCCCGTCTATTCCGATGACTTGTCCGGTCATGTAGGCCGGAGCATTGGCTACGTTCCAGATCATATCAGCGATTTCTTCTACCGTACCATATCTTCCGGCAGGAATCTCTTCTTCTAATGATCTTTTCTCTTCAGCCGATAGCTGTTGATTCATAATTGTATCAATGACGCCGCAGGCAATAGCATTTACCTGAATATTGCTTGGCGCCAGTTCTTTGGCAAGAGCTCTGGTGAATCCATTCATGCCGGATTTGGAGGCAGAATAAGCTACTTCGCAAGAGGCTCCAGAAGTGCCCCACATAGAGGAAATATTAATAATCTTTCCAGATTTTCGAGAGATCATTGCAGGTACGGCGGCACGACTGCAATAGAATACGGAGGAGAGGTTGGTCTGTATGATTCGCTCCCATTCATCATTGCTCATATCCATCATTAATCCAATGTGTGAGATGCCCGCATTATTGACTAAAATATCCAGACAATCACAGGATTGATAGATGGTTCGGAATATCTGAGTAACATCGTCGGGGTTTCCGACATCCCCGGTAACAATCGTACAAGTACTCTGATATTTATTCTCAATGATTTTTTTGACGTCTTCTAATTCAGCAACTGATGTACGGCAGTTCAAAAATACATGATATCCTTTCTTGGCAAATAATAATGCGGTGGCCTTTCCGATTCCCCGGGAGGCACCGGTAATCAAGATGTTTTTCTTATTCATATAGAACTCCTGTCTGTTATTTATAAAATATTTATTAAATCTAGGTTTTATACATCGTTATTATATCTCGGAATTGTTGCGAATTAAAGTGTCAAGTGTTATGATTTACATAGTTAATTTCATTTTTACATGCAGGAAGTAACGGAGACGGATAAGAAAGAAGAGGACACTATATGTTATCAAAATTCAGTGTAAAGAAACCATATACCGTTGTGGTAGGAGTGGTTTTAATTATTATACTGGGAGTGGTATCGTTTACGAAAATGACGGTAGACTTACTGCCCAATATGAATCTTCCGTATGCGATGGTCATGACAACCTATGTAGGCGCAAGCCCGGAAGAAGTAGAAGAGGTAGTGACAAAGCCGGTTGAGCAGGCAATGGCTACTGTCAGTAATATCAAGACGGTTCAGTCTATATCTAATGAAAATGCATCCACAGTTATTCTAGAGTTCGATCAGACTGCCAATATGGATTCGGTCACGATTGAGATGAGAGAGAATCTTGACCAGATTCAGGGTTTTTGGCCGGATGCTGTATCTAATCCCATTATTATGAAATTAAATCCTGATATGATGCCGGTGCTGGTCACTGCTGTCAGTGTCAAAGATGCAGATGCGGTAAAAGCCAGCAAGTTGATAGAAGAGCAGGTTATTCCTGAGGTGGAAAGTGTCGAAGGTGTTGCTTCTGTAATAACGACCGGAAGTATTGAAGAGACGGTTGAAATTGTCCTGAATGAACAGAAGATTAATGAGCTTAGTGGCGATATTAAAGCAGAGATGGAAGCAAAAGTTAATGAGGCGAAAAGTGCATTGGACGAAGCGAAAGCTCAGGTGGAAAGTGGACAGAACGCACTTGCAGCTGGAAAAGTACAGGCGGCAGCCGGACTTTCACAGGCAGAAGCACAATTGTCGATGAAGGGTGAAGAGATTAATCAGGCTCAGCTTGAGATCAATGAAAAAAAGTCTGAGCTAGATCTTGCAGAGACACAGATACAACAGCAGCTTGCAATCGTGCAGATAGAACTCCAGACATTGCAGGCAGTGCAAGAACAGTATCAGAAATTATCAGATATCATCAATGGAAGTCTCGATGAAGAGCAGAAAGCTCAGGCACAGGAACAATTAGAGCAGCTCCGTGCTCAGCTGGAACAGCAGGGAATTACTTTTGTGTCTTTGAATGATAAAATTCAGGAAGTTCAGGGACAGGTTCAGCAGCTACAGTCGGCGCAACAGCAGATTGATGCAGGAAGGCAGCAGTTGAATACGATTCAGCAACAGGTCAATGATGGAGCTATGACTCTGGCCCAGGCCAGAGGACAACTGGCATCCGGTCAGCTGGAGGCGGCAGCAGGTCTTGGAGAAGGTGCTGCCCAGCTGGCGGCAGGACAGGTAGCGATCCAGATGCAAGAATCTCAGATGAATTCCGCATTGACTGAATCTGCAGCGTCAATGAATGCAGAAAGTATCTTATCGATTGATACGATTAAAACTATATTGACGGCACAGAATTTCAGTATGCCGGCAGGATACGTGACGGAAGAAGATGGACTGGATTATCTGGTGCGAATCGGAGAAAAATTCCAGAGTCTTGATGAGTTGAAAGATCTGGTTCTAGTCGATATGGAAGGAATTGATCCGGTAAAACTGTCTGATGTGGCCAGTGTGGAACTTGTAGATAATTCGGATGAGACTTATGCGAAGATCAATGGCAATCCGGGTGTGATGTTGACGATTCAGAAACAGACAGGCTATTCTACTGGAGATGTGAGTGACAGAGTTCTGGAAAGGTTAGAGCAGGTAGAAAAAGAATATAAGGAAATCCAGACGATTACACTCATGGATCAGGGAGTCTATATTGATCTGATCGTGAATTCTGTGCTGAAGAATCTTGTATATGGTGCAGTACTGGCAATTATTATTCTACTGGTATTCCTAAAGAGTGTCAGACCTACGTTTGTCATTGCATGCTCTATTCCAATCAGTATTGTGACGGCATTGGTTACTATGTATTTCTCCGGAGTTACATTGAATATCATATCACTGTCAGGATTAGCTCTGGGTGTAGGTATGCTGGTAGATAATTCGATTGTTGTAATTGAGAATATTTATCGTATGCGAAATGAAGAAAGGGCGTCTGCGAAAGATTCGGCTATTCAGGGAGCAAGACAGGTGGCTGGTGCGATTACGGCATCTACGCTGACGACGGTGTGTGTATTCTTGCCAATTGTGTTTACTTCGGGAATTACCAGACAGTTATTCGTAGATATGGGGCTTACCATTGCTTATTCTTTGCTTGCCAGTCTGCTCGTGGCATTGACGCTGGTTCCAATGATGTCTGCTGGTCTGTTGAGAAAGACGGAGGAAAAAGAATCTCGCTTATTTGCTGTGGTTCGGGAGAAGTATGGAATCATTCTTCGGAAAGCATTGAATAAAAAAGTCTTCGTATTGATCGGTGCACTGGCATTATTTATAATAAGCATTGCATTGGAATTGTCAAAAGGAACAGAATTTATGCCTAGCATGGAAAGCACACAGGTCAGTATGACTTTAGAGACAGAAAAGGGAACCAGTCTGGAAGATACGTCAAAGGTTGCTGATGAAGTCATGGACAAAGTAGGTGCCATCGATGATATTGAAGATATTGGTGGTCTTGTGTCATCTTCATCCATGATGGGAGGTAGTCAGGATACGAATCTCGTTTCCTTCTATGCAATAACAAAGGAAAATCCGTCCATGTCAAATGCGGAACTTAAAAAAGAGATTGAGAAGGTTACCAAAGGAATAGATGGTGAACTGACGGTCAATATGTCCAATATGGATATGAGTTCCCTTGGCGCTTCTGGAATCAATATTCAGATTAAAGGAAAAGATCTGGATAAGCTACAGAGCGTTGCAAAAGATGTGAAAAAGATTGTGGAAGATGTCAAAGGAACACAGAATGTATCGGATGGAACAGAGGACAACAAAGAAGAACTTCGGGTTGTAGTGGATAAGGCAAAAGCAACACAGCACGGGCTTACTGTAGCACAGGTATATCAGGAATTGTATGGAAAGCTTGCGGAGGCACAGAAAGCAACAACTTTGACGACCGATACGAATGATTATGATGTCTATGTTCTGGATGATGCTAATGAAAGCATGAGTCGTGATGATATTCGAAATATGACACTACAGATTGAGAAGCAGGATGGTACAACGGAAGAGCTGAAATTGGCAGATATCGCGACTTTTGAGGACGCATCTGGACTTCAGGCAATCAGTCGAATTGACCAGAGCAGATATATGAATGTAACGGCAGAGATCAAAGATGACGATAATATTGGGCTGGTCAGCAATCGAGTGAAAAAAGCACTTGCTGCTTATGATGCGCCAGAGGGATATGAGATTGAAATGACAGGGGAAGATGAGACGATTAATGAAGCAATGATAGAGTTGTTTAAAATGATGGGGCTGGCACTTGTATTCATGTACCTGATCATGGTGGCACAGTTCCAGTCTCTCAGGTCTCCATTTATTGTTATGTTTACAGTGCCCCTTGCATTTACCGGAGGTCTGCTGGCACTTTGGCTGGCAGGAATGCCGGTCAGTGTCATTGCAATGATTGGATTTGTAATGTTATCTGGTATTATTGTCAATAATGGAATTGTGTTCATTGACTATACAAATCAACTGATGGAAGGCGGAATGACTCAAAAGGATGCATTGGTAGAAGCTGGAAAGACCAGACTGCGACCGATTATCATGACCGCTTTAACAACCATTCTGGGCTTGTCCACTATGGCACTTGGATTCGGAATGGGAGCCGATATGGTGCAGCCGATGGCAGTCGTGACTATCGGAGGCTTAATATATGGTACAATACTAACCCTGGTGGTAGTTCCCTGTATTTTCGATTTGTTTCACAGAAGAGAGAAAGCAAGGCTTCGTGAGGAGATTGAAGAGAATGAACCCCTGATAGATCAGAAATGATAGGAGAGGTACAGTTATGATTAACAAGGCAATCGAATTCGCAACCAAAGCACATGAAGGACAATTCAGAAAAGGAACAAAACGTCCCTACATTGTCCATCCAATTGAAGTAAGCGATATTGTATCTTCTATGACAAAAGATGAGGAAGTAATCAGTGCGGCAGTATTGCATGATACAATTGAAGATTGCGAAGGGATAACGCAGAGGATCCTTGCGCAGGAATTTTCGGAAAGAGTTGCCTATATTGTGGCTCAGGAAAGTGAAGATAAATCAAAGACCTGGATGGAGAGAAAACGGAGTACGATTGAGCATATTCGTAATGCACCGAGAGAAGTGCAGATGGTCGGTCTTGCGGATAAGCTGTCGAATATGAGGGATATAGATCGGGATTATCCAGTGTACGGGGAAGAATTGTGGAATCGATTCCGGATGAAGGATAAAGAGATTATAGGCTGGTATTATAAAGGAATCAGAGATGCATTGAAAGAAGCGTTCAGCGGCGTAGAATTTTATGAGGAATATTGTCGGCTGATCGAGAAGAATTTTGGATAAATATAAAAGGTAGTCAGGAGTGTAAAGATGATTATCAGTGCAAGCAGAAGAACGGATATTCCGGCTTTGTATCCAGAGTGGTTTGTGAATCGCCTCAAAGCGGGAGAAGTATTGGTTCCTAATCCATACAATCGAAAAAAAATCAGCCGTATCCTCCTGTCACCGGATACGGTAGACTGCATTGTGTTCTGGACAAAGAATCCAGAACCGATGCTTCCGTTCTTGAAAGAGATAGATGACATGGATTATGATTATTATTTTCAGATGACGATTACAGATTATGAAGACGATATTGAAGAAAATCTTCCGGATATGGCAGCGTCCATGGCAACATTTCTCTTAATGAGCGAACGGTTGGGAAAAGAAAGAATTGACTGGCGGTTTGATCCGATTCTCTTGACAAAGAAATATACCATTGCATATCATTTGGAAAAGTTTGAACTTATGTGTGAATGGCTGCATCATGCAACGACAAGATGTATCATCAGTTTTGTTGATTCTGGAAGAGAAAGCCCTTATCTGGAATTGGAAAGAGAAGAGATAGAAGAACTTGCGAAAGGCCTTTCAGACATAGCCCGAAGATATCAGCTTCCGTTGTATACATGTGCAGAAAAGATTGATTTAAGTAAATATGGTATTATGCATGGATCTTGTATTGATAAGGAGAAGATACACCAGCTCATTGGGTATAAGCTGGATCTTAAGAAAGATACCGGACAGCGCAGAGAATGCAGATGCGTAGAAAGTATTGATATCGGTATGTATGATACTTGCATTCATGGATGTAAATATTGTTATGCGAATAGTGGAGTGGAGAGTGCAAAGAAAAAAAATCAGCAACATGATGCAAAATCACCACTGTTGATAGGACATCTGAAGGGTGATGAAGTTATTACGGATCGGGAAGTAAAGTCGAGTAGAGATAACCAGATCTCTTTGTTCGATTTGCCAGAAATGTATTCCAGTTTTTGAGGGGATGGTTGAGTAGATGGCAGAAGTAAGAAAACGTATCGTATTTTATGGAAGAGTACAAGGTGTAGGATTTCGTTATACAGCAAAGCGCCTGGCACAGTCTTTGGGATTGACAGGGTGGGCAAAAAATGAGTATGATGGCACTTTAGTAATGGAAATTCAAGGTCGTGAGCCGATGATATATAAGCTGATGGAAGGATTGAATCATAATATGTTTATAACCATTGAGTGGATTGATACGGAAGAAATTCCTGTAGAACCAGAAAGTTGTTTTTATGTACGTTAGTATGATAAGATATATAAAAGGATAAAAAGGGACACGGCAAATTGAATTAGGGACGGAGGAAAATGAGAAAACCCCCGTCCCCGATTTACAAAAAGGTGAGGATTATGGAAAAAAGTGTGAAAAAGAAAGATGTTAAGAGCAGAATTGTTGCGGCGGCGTGGCAGTTATTTTATGAGAAGGGGTATAATGGAACAACCGTAGATGACATTATTGCGTTGTCGGACACTTCAAAAGGCTCTTTTTACTATTATTTTAGTACTAAGGATGAACTTTTGGATACATTGTCATTAATTTTGGATGATTACTATGAAGAGTTGGAGACTGAGATGGATCCGAAGATGAATAGTTTTCACAAATTATTATATCTGAATTATAAGGTGCATACAATGATGGAAGAGAAGATCAGCAGGGAATTGCTGGCATCTCTTTATTCTACACAGCTCGTGTCAGAGAGACAAAGTCATCTTCTGGATCAGAATCGTAATTATTATAAATTGATTACAAAGATTGTGGATGAAGGACAGAAGCGTGGGCAGATCCGTGCCGATATTTCTGTCAGTGAGGTGACAAGATATTATGCATTGTGTGAACGTGCACTGGTATCAGACTGGTGTCTGAATAAAGGAAAATACTCTTTGGGAGAGTACAGTAAAGAGTGCATGCCATACATGATGGAACATTTTAAAGTATAGATAAAGGGAGGCGTTCTACCTCCCTTTTAAAGCGCTGTTTTTCCCAATGCCAAAATGATCAGCTTTCAGAATTTCATATGCTTTTTCATAATTCCCGCTGCGCATGTATTTTATCATTTCCTTTAAATTTTCGTTTGTCTTTGGTATACGCATACCGTTTTTGATAGAGTATTGTCCGATACGGATCAGCTCTGATAAGTTGTTTTCATAGATTCTGTTAATCCGTTCATTTTCAAAAATACTGATGATCTCCATATGCATAGCAGTATCTGCAATCTCCCATTCATACACGTCAGATGCGACGGCACACATGCGGACGATCTTCTCTTCAATTCGATAAGAATATTCTTCGTTGCGTCCGGAAGTGAAGATTAACCGGAATGCAGCCCCCTCTAATAATTCACGTAATTGATAGATCTCGTTAATATCTTGGTCGGTAATCTCTTTGACGGTCATTGATTTGTAATAGTCAGATACGATCAATCCTTCTGCCTGCAACATCTGGATGGCGGTTCGTACCGGGCTTCTGCTCATTCCCAGTTCTTTCGTAAGAAAAGCTTCTGTAAGTGGCATTCCAGGTGGATATGTCAGATTTAGAATGTTGTTTTTGATTGTTTCATAAGCCTGATCTGCCAGGGATGTGTTTTTTTCAGCCATAGGACACCTTCCGTTCAAATTATTCTTTGCTTTTGGGGAAATATACATCATGAGCGTATACGTTTTTTGAAAATGTATACAAATTATAACGTATTTTCAAGAAAAACTCAAGAAAAATGTTGACTTTTGATTCTATACATGGTATAGTCGATACAGAAAACAAATTGTATACAAATTTAAAAAACGTATACAAAATAAAGCTGATTTTTGAGATAAGGAAGGTAGGAAAGATGAAATTAGGATTTATCGGTACGGGTAACATGGCATCAGCAATTATGGGTGGTATTATTAAGAAAGCGATCATTCCGGCAGAGGAGATTATCGGTGCCGATCTGTTCGCGCCAGGAAGAGAACGTGTACAAAAGCAATTTGGCATTCATGTGACTGACAGCAACAAAGAGGTCGTTGAAAAAGCAGAAGTCATCATCCTGTCTGTTAAGCCACAGTTTTATGAAAGTGTAATCAATGAGATTAAAGATGATATTAAGAAAGATCAGATTGTTATAACAATTGCTCCAGGTAAGACCCTGGCTTGGCTCTCTGAAAAGTTTGGTAAAGATGTAAAACTTGTCCGCACTATGCCAAATACTCCGGCAATGGTAGGTGAAGGTATGACAGCTGCCTGCCCGAATGAGCATATGACAGAGGAAGAGATCGCATATGTGCGTACACTTCTGGAAAGCTTTAGTCGTGTAGAGATCGTTCCAGAGCGTTTGATGGACGTAGTAGTATCTGTCAGCGGAAGTTCTCCGGCTTATGTATTTGTTATGATTGAAGCAATGGCAGATGCAGCAGTATCTGGTGGAATGCCAAGAGCACAGGCATATCAGTTTGCTGCTCAGGCAGTTTTGGGAAGTGCGAAGATGGTATTAGACACAGGAAAGCATCCGGGTGAGTTAAAAGACATGGTATGTTCTCCTGCAGGAACCACAATTGAAGCTGTTCGTACGTTGGAAGAACGTGGATTTAGAAGTGCGATCATCGAAGCAATGAAAGTATGCGAAGAGATTTCCAAGAGCTTATAATCCAATAATAATTGACATAAGAATCCCTCAAGTAGCGAAAAGTATCCGGCCGTTTGGTCAGGATACTTTTTGCTGTTCATAAAAAATAAAATGTGGTAAGATAATAAAGATTTGAGAAAAGATATAAAAAGAAGGTGGGCATTTGAAGAAAAGTTTAGCTTATTTTACGATAGAAGATGCATATGGCGGCAATCAGGAATGGTTCACCAATGTTGTAATGAATATCGGAGGTTGTGGCGCGGCGACTGCATGCGACAGCTGTATTTATTTTGCAAAACAGATGGGAATGACAGCCTTATATCCTTATGATATCAATCATCTTACGAAGGAAGAGTACCGCAGGTTCAGCCAGATAATGAAGCCCTATATCCGTCCCAGAGTTGGTGGTGTAAAAAAGCTGGAATGGTATATGGAAGGATTGAACAAATATATTCAAGATGTGAATCACCGGGAAAATACACAGATTAAGATCGGAATGCGCGGACTTAGCGGGGAATGTTCTTATGAGGAAGCTTCCCGTGCAGTCAAATACCAGATTGATGCTGGAATTCCCGTGCCATATTTAATGCTGAAGCACAAGAATCCGGAAAAGTATAAAGACTTTATATGGCACTGGTTCCTGGTCGTTGGGTATGAAGAGACAAAAGAAGGTATGGATATCTATGTGGCGACTTATGGAGAAGAGACCAGATTATCAATGAAGGAATTATGGGATACCGGAATGGATGAAAAAGGTGGAATTGTATTATATGATACCAGGGTCCAAAGGCCTAAACTCACATGAGCTTACTCATAGGTGGGGCTTTTGATTATGACATCATAGAGAAAAGGCAGGTTTACAGGATGAAAAAAAGACGGATTATACAAGGAGGCATTGTGGCAGCAGCTCTTTGCATTGCAGTGGTACTGGGAAGGTCTGGTGCGAATAGTGATATGAAGGAAGAACCGGAAGCTGTCGAGGAACAGACGGAGTCGACAGAAAAAGAAGAGGATGGACTATCCCGGGAACAGCAGGAGATGCTGGAAAAGATAAGTAAGACTTATGATGTAGAAGAGCAAAAAGAGATTGCCAGCCGTCTGGAAGAGAAGAAAAAGTCTCAGGATTATACGATCAATAATATGCTGATCGAGCAGAACCCTTTTGGCACTAACAATCAGTCATTGTATGTTTATTTTAATACGGATGAACCAATGAATGTCAGCTATACTATTCATGTGAAAGACTCTTCTGTCAGCGATTTCGCCCAGAATGTATATCAAACAGAAAGATATCAGACAGAGCATGAATTTCAAGTTATCGGTCTCGTGCCAAATATGGAGAATCAGATTACTTTTTTCTTGACAAGGGAAGATGGATCCACTGACACAAAAGAAATTGTATTTGAGATGGGAGATGCTCTGGGAACAGAAGAAGTGAAGCTGGAACAAGAAGTAAAAGGAAATGTGGAAGATCTGGAAGAAGGATTGTACGTTGTTCTGGGAAATGACAGCGAGAAGTTGAATTTCATGTACTATTATGATAACAATGGGGTACTTCGCGGAGAAGTCCCATTGCTGGGTTATCGAAGCTGTAGGTTGATTTTTGAGCAGGATTATATGTATTACAGTATTTCTGAGACAAAGATGGTGCAAGTGAACCGTTTAGGACAGGTCACACAAGTGTATGAACTTGGAAACTATGAATTGCATCATGATTATGTATTTGATGACAACGGTAATATGCTGATTCTGGCAACGGATAAGACACAGAATAGTGTTGAGGATATCGTGATAAAACTGGATGTGAATTCAGGAACAGTGACAGAGATTCTGGATCTTGGAGATTTATTTGGAAGTTACAAGGCAGAATGTCAGAAGAATTCTGACGAGAAGTTGGACTGGATGCATATCAATACCATTCAGTGGATTGGAAATGGATCCATCTTATTAAGTTCCAGAGAAACATCTTCTATTATTAAGATCGATAATGTCTATGATTCACCGACGGTTTCTTATATTATAGGGGAAAAGTCAGTCTGGGCTGATACGGAATATGAAAGCCTGGTATTCCAGAAAAATGGAGACTTTACCATTCAGGGGGGACAGAACAGCATTACCTATGTTAAGGATGAAAGCCTTTCGGAAGGACAGTATTATGTGGATCTGTTTCATAATAATATAGAAATCAATGAAATTTCATATTATTATAAATATCTGATTGATGAAAATACTGGATCATTCGAGTTGACAGATTCATTTGAAGTTCCTTATTCTGATTGTGGAAGCAGTGTTCAGAATCTGGATGAGAATACAGTGGTCGATTCTGGCAGGCAAGGTGTGTTTGGTGAATATAATAAGAACCATGAACTGATTGCAAGTTTTCAGATGGATGTAGAGACATTCGTATATCGTGTATATAAATATGATTTTGAAGGGTTTTATTTTGCAGGAAGTCAGAAAGAATAAGTCGTATACTTTACGAATGGTTCAATATCCGTTACAATAGAAAACATAGTCAAAAAAAGAAAAATATAGTAGAAAAGGGGAAAGTGTTATGGCAAATCCAATTGTAACATTTGAGATGGAAAATGGAGATATTATGAAAGCAGAATTGTATCCGGAGATTGCTCCGAATACCGTGAATAATTTTATATCACTGGTACAGAAAGGATTCTATGATGGATTGATTTTTCATCGTGTAATCCGTGGGTTTATGATTCAGGGCGGATGCCCGAATGGAACTGGAATGGGTGGCCCGGGGTATAACATTAAGGGAGAATTTTCACAGAATGGTTTCAAAAATGATCTGGCACATACAGAAGGCGTCCTTTCAATGGCCAGAGCAATGCATCCAGATTCAGCAGGTTCACAGTTCTTCATCATGCATAAAAATTCTCCGCATCTGGATGGTGCATATGCAGCTTTCGGAAAGATTGTGGAAGGTATGGATGTGGTAAATAAGATTGCAGAGACGGATACAGATTATAGTGACAGACCGTTAGAGGAACAAAAGATGAAGAAAGTGACGGTTGATACACAGGGTGAAACTTATCCAGAACCAGAGAAAGCATAAGAAAAGCTGGAGGCAGAATCCATGGATATGGTACAGACAGAAAAACTGATATTTGAATATGAAAAGCGCGATGAAGAAGGAAATGTCATAGGAATGTCTCGTGCGATTGATGAAGTGGATATAGATGTGAAGGAAGGTCAATTCATTGCTATCTTAGGCCACAATGGCTCTGGTAAATCTACATTGGCTAAGCATATCAATGCGATCCTTGTCCCTACAGAAGGAACGATGTGGGTCAATGGGAAAGATACCAGTGATCCAAATGAACTTTGGAATGTGCGGCAGTCGGCTGGCATGGTGTTTCAGAATCCGGATAATCAGATTATAGGAACGGTTGTGGAAGAAGATGTCGGGTTTGGACCGGAGAATCTTTGTGTACCGACGGACGAGATCTGGCAGCGTGTAGAAGAAAGCTTAAAAGCAGTAGGAATGATAGAATATAGACATCATTCTCCGAATAAACTTTCCGGTGGACAAAAGCAGCGTGTGGCGATCGCCGGAGTGGTGGCTATGGAACCAAAATGCATTGTCCTGGATGAACCGACGGCAATGTTGGATCCGGTGGGAAGAAAAGAAGTTTTGAAGACAGTACAGAAGCTTCAGGAACAGAAGAAAGTTACGGTAATCCTAATAACACATTATATGGAAGAAGTGGTTGATGCAGATAAGATTTATGTTATGGACCATGGACATGTTGTGATGGAAGGAACACCGCGGGAAATATTTTCACAAGTAGATGTATTAAAAAAATATCGTCTGGATGTGCCACAGGTTACTATATTGGCAGATGAGTTGAAAAAACGAGGTCTGGATATACCGGCCGGTATTTTAAAAAAAGAAGAGTTGGTGGAAGCATTATGTCAATGAAGTTAGAACATCTGAATTATGTATACAGTCCAGGAACGGCATATGAGAAAAAAGCCTTGAATGATATTTGTCTGGAGATCCCAGATGGAGAGTTCATAGGAATTATTGGTCACACTGGCTCGGGAAAGTCTACACTGATACAGCACCTGAACGGATTGCTTAAAGCTACCAGTGGAGAATTGTATTTTAATGGAGAAAATATTTATTCAGAAGGATACAACATGCACGAATTGCGAAATCAGGTAGGGCTTGTATTTCAGTATCCTGAGCATCAGCTGTTTGAAGTGGATGTGATGACAGATGTATGTTTTGGTCCTAAGAATCAGGGACTGACACCAGAGGAATGCGAGAAGCGTGCGTTGGAGGCATTGAAGCTTGTAGGTCTTAAGGAGAAATACTACCGCTCTTCTCCGTTTGAATTATCTGGTGGGCAGAAGAGAAGAGCAGCCATTGCCGGTGTTTTGGCAATGCGCCCGAAGGTGTTGGTGTTGGATGAACCGACGGCTGGCCTTGACCCAAAAGGACGAGATGACATCTTGGATCAGATTGCCTATCTGCATCGGCAAAGTGATATGACAGTCATTCTTGTATCGCATAGCATGGAAGATATTGCGAGATATGCGGATCGCATTATTGTAATGAATCACGGCTCTGTGATGTATAATGATAAGCCGGAAAAAGTGTTCGAGCATTATCAGGAATTGGAGAAGATAGGGCTTGCAGCACCGCAGGTTACTTATATCATGCATGATCTGGCAGAAAAAGGGCTGCCGGTAAAGGTGAATGTTACAACGGTGGAAGAAGCGGCAGATGAGATTATGAAGGTACTGGAGAAGAAAAGATGATTCGAGATATAACAATAGGACAATATTATCCGGCAAAAAGTATATTACACAGACTGGATCCAAGAGTAAAACTAGTATGCACATTATTGTATCTGGTATCATTATTTTTATTCAGAAGCGTTCCAGGGTATATTGTGGCAACAATTTTCCTGGCAATGATAATCAAGATATCGACGGTTCCATTTTCCTATATTGTAAGAGGACTTAAACCCATCGTTATGCTCTTGATGATAACCGTTCTTTTTAACCTGTTCCTTACAAGAGACGGTGAGGTGTTGTTTCATGCCTGGATTTTTACCATTACAGAAGGTGGGCTTATTACGGCGGTATATATGGCAATCCGTCTGATATACTTAATTATCGGTTCTTCGCTCATGACATTTACGACGACACCAAACGAATTGACAGATGGAATTGAAGCCTTGTTGCATCCATTGAACAGAATCCATGTTCCCGTACATGAAGTGGCAATGATGATGTCCATCGCATTGCGTTTTATACCGATCCTTCTGGAAGAGACCGACAAGATAATGAAAGCACAGATAGCTCGTGGGGCAGATCTGGAAAGTGGTAATATGATACAAAAAGCAAAAAGCATGATTCCAATCCTGGTTCCACTGTTCGTATCCGCCTTTCGCCGTGCCAACGATCTTGCCATGGCCATGGAGGCAAGGTGTTACCGCGGCGGAGAAGGAAGGACAAAAATGAAACCACTCCACTATCAAAAGAGAGATTATGTGGCTTATATTGTTGTAATTGTATATGTAATTGCTGTAGTTTTGATAGGGTGATATTAATTTGGGACGGGGGTTTTTTCAATTTACTCCGTCCCAAATTGCAATTTACCCTGTCCCTTTTGAGGTATGAGATGAGAAGAGTCAGAATTGTTGTTGCTTATGATGGTACAAATTATTGTGGATGGCAGGTTCAGCCGAATGGAATTACGGTTGAAGAGGTGTTGAATGCGAAGCTTCAAAAATTGACAGGTGAAAAGATTCGTATTATAGGAGCCAGCCGTACGGATTCAGGAGTGCATGCATTGGGAAATGTGGCGGTATTCGATACGGAATCGTCGATTCCGCCAGAACGGATGGCGTATGCATTGAACCAACGCCTTCCGGAGGATATTGTGATTGTAAGATCAGAGGAGGTTCCGTTGGATTGGCATCCCCGTTATCAGGATGAGGTGACGAAGATGTATGAATATCACATTTATAATGCGCCTGTGCCGAATCCTTTAAAACGAAGATATAGTACCTTTGTGTCTTTCCCGATGGACGTAGAAAAGATGCGGCAAGGAGCATCGTATCTAATCGGAGAACATGATTTTGTTAGTTTCTGTAATGTACGAACGAATGTGGAAGATACTGTTCGTACAGTGAAGGAGATACAGATTGAACAGCAAGGTCCTGAGATTACCATACGAATTACCGGAAATGGTTTTTTGTATAATATGGTGCGCATTATTGCGGGGACGTTAATTCGAGTCGGAAGAGGTTTCTATACACCTGAACGGGTGAAAGAAATATTAGATGCAAAAGAACGGACAGAAGCGGGCGTGACAGCGCCGCCGAATGGTTTGGTATTGGTGGGGATTGAATATGGAGAAGATTTATTTTGACAATGGCAGTACGTCATGGCCAAAAGCGCCAAAAGTGGCAGAAGCTATGGCTGATCTGTTGACTCACGGGGCATTCAATATTAACAGAGGTAATTATGAAGGTGCTTATGAGGTGGAAGCAACGGTTCTGGATACGCGGGAACAGCTGGCACGTCTGTTTCATGCAAAAGATTCTCGGAGTGTCATATTTACACCTGGAATTACGTACTCTCTGAATTACTTCATCAAAGGTTTTCTGCAATCAGGAGATCATGTCCTGGTATCAGGGATGGAGCATAATGCAGTTATGCGTCCGTTAAAACAGATGGAAGCAATCGGCGTTACCTATGATGTGGTAAGAACAGAGGTGGATGGGACGATTCAACCCGAAGATGTGGAGCGTGCCATTAAGAATAATACAAAAGCAATCATTATGCTTCATGCCTCAAATGTGTGCGGTACCATTGTCCCGATTAAGGCAATTGGAGAGATCTGCCGCAGGCATCATCTGTTTTTTGTTGTTGATACGGCTCAGAGTGCGGGTACAATTCCAGTAAATATGCAAGAATGTAATATTGATTTCCTTGCATTTACCGGACATAAAGGACTTTTGGGGCCGCAAGGAATCGGTGGTTTTCTTATATCTGAAGAGTTGAATGATCAGATGAAGCCATATATCGCAGGTGGAACAGGGAGTCAGTCGGATGTACTTCAGATGCCGGAAAGCCTTCCGGACAAGTATGAAAGCGGAACTATGAACCTTCCGGGCATTATCGGTCTTCATGCGGCTTTGTCGTATATAGAAGAAACTGGAATAATGACGATTCATCGTAAGAAGCTGGAGCTGACACAGTATTTTCTGGAAAATGTAAAGGAATTCACCAATATCCGTATTGTGGGAAAAGAAGGAATGAAAGATCGTGTTGCGGTTGTTTCGTTGGATTTCGTGCAGGAGGATAACGCGGTTATTGCTTTTGAGTTAGAACAAAATTATGGAATTATGACAAGAGTCGGCCTTCATTGTGCACCAATAGCACATCGCACATTGCATACTTATCCACAGGGAACGGTTCGTTTTGCTTTTAGTGCTTCCAATACGAGAGGCGAGATTGATCAATGCATAGAGGGATTTCGAGAAATATTATCAGTATAGAATATATAAATAAACCTAGTAATAATATAAGAAAAATCAATATATATTCTGACCTGAATTTATTGCCCCATTAAAACAAACATGTTACGGTTAAGTTAGTAATTATAAGTACGACAAAGAGTCACAAGGAGGAAAATAATATGGCTGATTATCGTAAAATGTGGGAAGATCTGGGAATGGATATTGAGCTGCATGATCAATTGTGCGCGGTGCTTCCGCAGGCGTTTGGAGATGTTTTCTTGTCTCAGGAAAATCGCCCGGAGTGCATGGATTACTACAATATGGTTGTAGCAGACATTCACGGCATTCGCCCGGCAGAATTAATCGAGCATCAGAAGAAAGGTGGAAAAGTATTCGGTACATTCTGTGTGTATGTACCAGATGAGATCATTTTTGCAGCTGATGCAATTGCAACGGGACTTTGCGGCGGATCACAGTTCTGGGTTCCAGGCGGTGAGAAAGTGCTTCCGACGAATACTTGTCCGTTGATCAAGGCATCTGTCGGAGCAAGATTAGACCGTACCTGCCCATTTTTCCGCATTGCAGATATGTATATTGGGGAGACAACCTGCGATGGTAAGAAGAAGGCATGGGAGATCCTGTCAGAAGATGTTCCGGTTCATGTAATGGATCTTCCGCAGATGAAACGCGCGAAAGATGTGAAAGCGTGGGCCGAAGAGATTAAAGAGCTGAAAAATGTAGTAGAAGAATTTACCGGCAATAAAGTGACAGAGGAATCACTTGCAGAAAGTATCAAGCTTATTAATGCGAAGAGAAAAGCTTTGGCAAGATTATATGAGACGCGTAAGAGTGAGAATCTTCCAATCAGCGGTACTGATGCACTTGTGATATCACAGATTGCATTCTACGATGATCCGGCAAGATTTACACAGATGACGAACAAGCTGTGTGATGAGTTGGAACAGCGCATTCAGGACGGAGTAAGTGTAGTTCCAGCCGGAACAAAACGTATTATGTTGACAGGTACACCTCTTGCAATTCCGAACTGGAAGCTGCATAATATAGTAGAGACAAGTGGCGCAGTCGTTGTCTGTGAAGAGATGTGTACAGGTACACGTTATTTTGAGCGATTGGTGGACGAGACTCAGACAACTATCGATGGACAGATTGATGCGCTGGCTGAAAGATATATGGGAATTAACTGTGCATGCTTCACTCCAAACCAGGCAAGAATCGATGATATTTTACGCTTTGCAAAAGAATATAAGGTCGATGGTATTATTGATGTCAACTTGAAGTTCTGTAATCTGTATGATACGGAAGGATATTTCGTGGAACGTGCGATGAAAGAAGCCGGAATTCCGGTTCTTGGAATTGAGACAGATTATACAGACAGTGATGCACAGCAGCTTCGCACAAGAATCAGCGCTTTTGTTGAGATGTTAAATAATTAAAATACAAAAAGGAAGTGTACATATGCAGAACATACAGCATTATGTGCTTTTTCCCAATCATGATAACGGCATGCGGTTATATAAAGAATTAAAAAATCTGGGGGTTCGGGCAACCATTGCTCCTACCCCCAGAACTGCGAGCAAATGCTGTGGAATCTCTCTGATGGTAAGGGAAGAAGATCTGGATATAATCAGAACTTGCATTAAAGAGCATGAGATAGAGATTCTGAAAATCGCAGCTGTTGAGAGGGACATCAATCCCAGAAGGGATAAATATTGCTAAAAGAGGTAAAAAAAGTGAATTATGTAGGAATTGATATTGGGTCGACAGCATCAAAGGTAGTGGCAATAGGAGATCATGAGATGCAGTTTGTGTTGCCGACTGGATGGAGCAGCAAAGAAACAACTCTGACAATTAAAGAAAAGTTGAAAGAAAATGGCATCGATGTTTTGTCAAATGACACTAAAGTGGTAGCAACAGGATACGGACGTGTAGCTGTAGATTTCGCAGATTATGTAATTACAGAGATTACCTGTCATGCCCGGGGTGGCAGAGAGATGGCGGGCAATGACTGTGCAATCATTGATGTAGGGGGGCAGGATACCAAAGTGATTCTGGTCGAACATGGAATGGTACAAGATTTTCTCATGAATGATAAGTGTTCAGCAGGAACTGGAAAATTTTTGGAAATTATGGCAAATCGCCTTGGAATTACCTTGCAGGAGCTGTTTGATATGGCGGAATCAGGTACGGTCCTTCCGATTAGTTCGCTGTGTACAGTATTTGCAGAATCAGAAGTAATTAATTATATCGGAGAAGGAAGAAAACGAGAAGACATTGCGGCTGGAGTGGTAGATTCTGTGGCAGCAAAAGTGTCGCAGCTCAGTCAGAGAAAGAGTCTGCCCGAAAAAGTGATATTGACAGGTGGATTAAGTCACAGCCAATATTTTACAAGTATACTGTCTGCCAAGATTGGACAGAAAGTAGAACCGACAGAACATGGAAGATATGCGGGAGCGCTGGGTGCAGCGCTGCTTGCGAAGGAGAAGTCAAAATAATTTTGACTTCTTTTTTAAAATAGAAAAAGAAGAAAATTCTTCATTTACATTAGAAAAGAATGAGTAAAAATCAGAAAAAACTATATACAAGTTCAGATTTTGTGATAATATAAAAATACAATAAATCTGTGGGAGGATTTTTATTATGGAAATGTTTTTGAAAATTGTTCCCGTGTTGGGCGTTATTGCTCTTGCGTTTGCAGGTGTTTTAGCAGCAAGAGTCAGCAAGCAGGACGCAGGAACAGACCGAATGAAGGAAATTGCATCTTCCATCAGTGAGGGTGCTCAAGCCTTTCTGACAGCTGAATACAAGATTTTGATTATCTTTGTTGCTGTGCTGTTTTTCTTGATTGGCTTTGGAATTGGTAACTGGGTAACTGCAGTCTGCTTCGTGGTTGGAGCTGTGTTCTCTACACTGGCAGGATATTTTGGAATGAGTGTAGCTACAAAGGCAAATGTAAGAACTGCTAATGCAGCGAAAGAAAGTGGCATGAACAAAGCGCTTTCTATTGCATTTTCCGGTGGAGCAGTTATGGGAATGTGTGTAGCAGGTCTTGGTGTCCTGGGAGTAAGTGCAATCTACCTTATTACAGGAAATGTAGATGTGCTTTCAGGATTCAGCCTTGGAGCTTCTTCTATCGCATTGTTCGCCCGTGTTGGTGGTGGTATCTATACAAAGGCCGCTGACGTAGGTGCAGACCTTGTAGGTAAAGTAGAAGCAGGAATTCCGGAGGATGATCCGCGTAATCCGGCAGTTATCGCTGACAATGTAGGTGATAACGTAGGTGACGTTGCCGGAATGGGAGCAGACTTGTTTGAGTCATATGTAGGAGCATTGATTTCTGCTCTCACACTTGGAATCGTATATTATAAAGTGGCTGGTGCAGTATTTCCGTTGGTAATTGCAGGATTAGGATTGATTGCTTCTATTCTTGGAACATTCTTCGTAAGAGGAGACGAGAATTCCAATCCGCATAAAGCGTTAAAGATGGGATCTTATGTATCCAGTCTTCTTGTGTTGATTGTAGCATTTGTATTCAGCAAATATTTCTTTGGTGATTTTAAAGCGGCGATTGCGATCGTAGCCGGATTAGCAGTAGGATTATTGATTGGTATTATTACAGAAGTTTATACTTCTGGTGATTATAAATCTGTAAAAGAGATTGCAGAACAGTCAGAGACTGGCTCCGCAACTACAATTATCAGTGGTCTTGCCGTAGGTATGAAATCTACCGCAATCCCGATTCTTTTAATCTGTATTGGTATCTTTATTGCATATCAGTTCTGTGGACTTTATGGAATCGCACTGGCAGCTGTAGGTATGTTGTCTACGACTGCAATTACTGTAGCGGTTGATGCGTATGGACCGATTGCTGATAATGCCGGTGGTATCGCTGAGATGTCCGGTCTTGATCCGGAAGTACGTAAGATTACAGATAAACTGGATGCTGTTGGTAACACAACTGCAGCAATGGGAAAAGGTTTTGCAATCGGTTCCGCTGCATTGACAGCGTTGGCATTGTTTGTATCTTATGCAGAAGCTGTAAAACTGGAAAGCATTGATATTCTTGACAGCCGTGTTATTATCGGATTACTGATCGGTGGTATGCTTCCATTCTTATTCTCTTCTATGACAATGCAGTCTGTATCTAAGGCGGCATATAAGATGATCGAAGAGGTAAGACGTCAATTTAGAGAGATGCCTGGAATTATGGAAGGTAAGACGAAACCAGATTATAAGTCTTGCGTTGCAATCTCTACAACAGCAGCATTAAAAGAGATGCTGGTACCTGGTATCATGGCAGTTATTTCTCCGTTGGCAGTTGGTCTCCTGTTAGGACCTGCAGCATTAGGCGGCCTTCTCGCCGGTGCATTAGTAACGGGTGTTATGATGGCAATCTTTATGTCCAATGCCGGTGGTGCATGGGATAATGCTAAGAAGTATATTGAAGATGGTAACCATGGCGGAAAAGGCAGCGAAGCTCACAAAGCAGCCGTTGTAGGAGATACTGTAGGAGATCCGTTCAAAGATACATCTGGTCCGTCTATCAATATTCTGATTAAATTGATGACTATTGTATCATTAGTATTTGCGCCACTGTTCTTAGCAGTAGGTGGATTATTGTAATTAAAAAATATAGATTTATTGTGTTATGTATGGCAGTATTTTCAGAAAAATGGAAATACTGCCATTATATATTGTCAGGCTGAACGCTTAGATTTAAAGTCGAAGTTGAGGATAAAACTGGCAACTATGAAAAGATTGTGGTAATATATGTGTCGTAACGTATTTTACAATTAAGAAGATTCAGATAGAAAAGAGGCATTTACATGACAAAAGTTGACATTATTTCTGGCTTTTTGGGAGCTGGGAAAACGACATTTATTAAAAAATTAATTGATCAGGTATTCACAGGCGAGAAGCTAGTATTGATTGAAAATGAATTTGGTGAAATCGGCATTGATGGCGGCTTTTTGAAAGACGCAGGAATTGAGATTACGGAGATGAATTCGGGATGTATTTGTTGTACGTTGGTAGGAGATTTTAGTAAAGCTCTTCAAAAAGTATTGGCAGAGTATCAGCCGGATCGTGTTATTATTGAGCCTTCTGGTGTGGGAAAATTATCTGACATCGTGAGAGCCATTGAAGATGTGAAGAAAGATGCAGAGATAGAGATCGACGGAAGAATTACGGTTGTAGATGGCAAAAAAGCAAAACTTTATTTGAAGAATTTTGGTGAATTTTTTGAAGATCAGGTAAAACATGCATCTACAATTGTTGTTAGCCGTACGCAGATGATGACCGATGAGAAAGTGGAAGAGTGCATTCATATGCTGCGGGATGAGAACGCAGATGCAGCGATTATATCAACTCCTTGGGAACAATTAAGTAAAGATGCTATATGGCATGCATTGGAGCATGGCGCTGAGATAGAAGGACTTCTGGAGGAAGAACATGACCATCATCATGACCACGAAGAATGCTGTGAGCATGATCATCACCATCATGACCATGAAGGATGCTGTGAGCATGATCATCACCATCATCACCATCATGACCATGAAGAATGCTGTGAGCATGACCATCACCACCATCACCATCATGCAGATGAGGTGTTCACCAGCTGGGGAAAAGAAACAGCACATAAATATACAGAAGAGGAATTGGATTTCTTAGTAAAAGCATTGTCCGAGACGGACAGCTACGGAACAATTCTCCGTTCTAAAGGAATTGTTCCGATGACAGATGGAACATGGAAACAATTTGATCTTGTGCCGGAGGAATATGAAGTGCGAGATGGACAGGCAGATTACACAGGACGAGTATGTGTCATCGGAACAGATCTGAAAGAAGATGAACTTTTGAAGCTGTTCCACATTTAATGAAAGAAATGAAGGTGATAGTATGGTAACAATCCCTGTATTTGTATGTACTGGTTTTTTGGACAGCGGAAAGACGACTCTTGTAAAAGAGACATTGATGGAGCAGGAGTGGATTGAACCGGGATTAACACTTCTTCTTCTCTGCGAAGAAGGGGAAGAAGAGTATTCGCAGGAATATCTGGATCAGAAAAATATGGTGTTGCTTAAGATTGAAGAATTTGAGCAGCTGAATGCCACATTTTTCAAAAATTGTGAAAAGAATTACCATCCGACGCAGGTAGTCATTGAATACAATGGAATGTGGAAGCTAGAAGATCTGTTAGCTATCAAATATCCAAGAAACTGGGAACTTCAGGGAGTATATTCGACGGTAGATGGTACAACGTTGGATATGTATCTGAAAAACATGAGAAATATGTTGATGGAACAGTTAATGGAATCAGAATTGATTGTAGTGAATCGTTGTGCAGAGGGAGTGAATCGAGGTGGATTTCGAAGAGCGCTGAAGATACAGAATCCTATGGCCCAACTCATTTTTGAAGGAATGGATGGGAAGATCATTGAACCTACGGAGGAAGATCTGCCTTACGATGTAAAACAAGATAAGATTGTGATAGATGATATAGATTTTGGAGTATGGTATGTGGATGCTTACGACCACCCGGAATTGTATCTTCACAAAGAAGTAGAGTTTGTTGCGCAGTCATTTCGACCAAGAGGTATGAAAGACAATATGTTTGTTCCCGTTCGTAAGATAATGACTTGTTGTGCGGCAGACACCAGACTTTACGGATATCCTTGCAGATCAGACAAAAAGATTGAGATTCATAAAGGAGAATGGATTCGCGTCAGAGCAAGATTTGAATATGAATCTGTGACTTCTTTTGGAAATAAGCAGCCTGTACTGCATTTGATTGAGATGAAACCGGCAGAAAAACCGAAGGAAGAAGTCGTAACTATGGGATAGGGGAGTTCGCCCCTATCCCCTTTCTTGTCTCAAAACTTATTTATGAAATGAAACCGAAGCAGTTCAGGATAACGATTAGAGTAAGTACCGGAACTACTACGGTCATAATTACTTTGTCATAAGTAGATAATTTCCCGTCTCGTCCATTCTTGGTCAGCTCTTTTTCGTATTCCTTATATCCCCATACTTTGCAACAATAGAAAGCGGTCAACAGGCAGCCGAGAGGCAGAAGGACGTAGCCTGAGAAGCAGTCAATCCAGTCGTAGACGTTGTAGTATACCACGCCGGTATTGAATGCCCACCAGGGAAGTCGAATGTTGCTTAGCAATCCGTATCCTTGACTCAGGGAACAGAAGATTCCACCGATGAAAATGATTACGGCACAGATTACGGTAGATCTTCTGTGATTGATATGACATTTCTCTTCGATACATTTTACCGGAATCTCCAGGATCGTGAAATAAGTAGATAAAACGGCAAATATAATTGCGGTAAAGAAAAAGAATCCAATGATATTACCGCCTGGAAACTGACTGAAGATCTCTGTCATGGCAAGGAATATTAGAGAAGGACCTGCAGCCATCTCTGAACCGGCACCTACAACCGTTGGAATAATTACAAATCCGGCAGTCAAAGCTACGGTAGTATCGCAGATGGTTACCATCATAGAGTCTTTACGGATATTGGCAGTGTCATTGACATTGGCGCCTAAAGTTACAAAAATAGACCATCCGATACCGACAGAGAACATAACCTGCATGCAGGCATCTGAAAATGTCTTCCAGGTAAATTTAGAAAAATCAGGAACCAGATAGAATTTCAGACCATCAATTGCTCCCTCGAAAGAAAAGAGTGCCCAAATACCACATACGATTAGAAGTACGAACAGTAAAGGCATGATGACTTTGGTGACTTTCTCCACAAGTTCTGTAATGCCGCCAGCCAGAAGAAGTACAGTAATTGCCATTAGAATCCCTGCGTAGATCAAAGGTTCAATTGGTTTGGAAATAAAGTTCATATAATAGGCCTCTTTGTCTGCGCCGAAATTGCCGCCCAATAAGTAGGTTACTGCATATTTTAATACATAACCGCTGACGATGATATAGTACATATCAATCATAACAGTACAGACAATATTGATGACCCCTGCGAATTTCCATTTCCTATTAATGACGCCGTAGGCATCAATACCGTTTGTCCTTGCATATCGCCCAATTGCTGTCTCCATCTCAACAACAGGGTGCCCAAGAACAATGCAGAGGATGATGTATACAAATACGAATGCGCCTCCGCCGCCACCGTAAGCAAGATAAGGAAATTTCCAAATGTTCCCCAGACCAATGGCAGCACCGGCAGCTACCATAATATAGCCGAATCGGGAACCAAAATTTGAAGTAGTTTTGTTTGCTTGGTGATTACTCATGAACATCCCTCCTAAATAAAAAGGCTGCTCCCGCGTTTGGGGGAGAGCAGCCTTAAAAGATAATAAAATTACTCTTCTATATTATTATATTCTCTGCCTTTTAGCTGGTCAAAGAATTGGAAAGATGCTTAACACTATTTTAGCATCAAACGAACATTATTTGATGAATCCGAAACAGTTCAGAATAACGATCAATGTAAGAATCGGAACCGCAACTGTCATAACTACTTTATCGTACATACTTAACTTTCCGTCACGTCCATCTTTGGTCAATTCTTTCTCGTATTCCTTATATCCCCATACTTTACAACAGTAGAATGCGGTCAGGAGACATCCTAATGGAAGAAGTACATAACCGGAGAAACAATCAATCCAGTCATAGATATTATAATATACAACACCTGAACCATATGCCCACCATGGGAGCTTCACACCGCTGAGCAGACCAGCACCCTGACTCAGAGAACAGAAGATACCACCGATGAAAATTAAAATTGCAGTAATCCAGGTTGCTTTTCTGTGATTGATATGGAACTTCTCTTCGATACATTTTACCGGAATTTCCAGGATTGTAAAGTATGTGGAAAGAACGGCGAATATCAATGCGGTAAAGAAGAAGAATCCAAGGATATTACCGCCAGGTAAAGTGGAGAAGATCTCTGTCATAGCAAGGAATACAAGAGATGGACCTGCAGCCATCTCAGAACCTGCACCTACAACGGAAGGAATGATTACAAAACCTGCAGTCAATGCAACTGCTGTATCACAGATGGTTACCATCATAGAGTCTTTCCGGATATTAGCACTGTCTTTTACACTGGCACCAAGTGTTACGAAGATCGCCCATCCGATACCAACGGAGAACATTACCTGCATACAGGCATCAGCAAAGGTCTTCCAGGTAAATTTGGAAAAATCAGGAATTAAGTAAAACTTCAGACCATCAATTGCACCGTCAAATGCAAATAAAGCCCAGAATCCACAGATAAGAAGTAATACAAACAGCAAAGGCATGATTATTTTTGTAACTTTTTCAACCAGTTCTGTAATACCTTTGGATAATAAAAGTACGATAATGATCATTAATATTCCTGCATAAATCAATGGCTCAATCGGGTCAGAGATAAAGTTCATGTAATATGCAGTCTTATCAGTACCAAAATGTCCACCTGTAAGGTAAGTAACAGCATATTTTAATACATAACCGCTGACGATGATATAGTACATATCAATCAAAAAGGTACAAAGTACATTGACAAATCCGACAAATTTATACTTTGGATTTACAACTCCGTAAGCGTCAATTGCGTTTGTCTTTGCGTAACGTCCGATTGCCGTCTCCATCTCAACAACAGGATGACCGAGTACGATACAAAGGATGATGTACACAACAATAAATGCGCCACCGCCACCGCCGTAGGCAAGATAAGGGAATTTCCAAATGTTTCCAAGTCCGATAGCAGCACCTGCCGCCACCATGATGTAGCCAAATCGGGAACCAAAATTGGCTGAAGGTTTTTTCTCGTTGCTACTCATAATAACACTCCATTCTCTTCATTATTTGAGATATGAAATAAAAAAGGATGCTCTCACAAAGTTTATGAGAGCATCCTCGCCTAATTCAATCCTCTTCTTTAGTATACTCGAAACTTCCTGTCTTGTCAAGAAATTGTCAGACAATCTATAAGAAAGCCTTATAAAACATATTCGAATTGTCTATAATAAAGCTGATATAAAAACAGATTATACTCGGTTTGTATCAAAAAAGGAACAAAAATAACCATAAGAATCACTAGACTTTTAAATACTTAGGGACTATAATTATAATACACGTCAAATTGTAAAATTTGTATCACTTTTTTAAGGAGGAACAGCAAAAATGGCAAGAAAAATGAAGACCATGGATGGTAACCAGGCAGCAGCTCATGCGTCATATGCTTATACTGAGGTTGCAGCTATTTACCCAATTACCCCATCATCTGTTATGCCTGAACACGTAGATGAGTGGGCTACCGAAGGTAGAAAGAACATATTTGGACAGACTGTCCAGGTAACAGAGATGCAGTCAGAAGCAGGTGCAGCCGGAGCAGTACACGGTTCATTAGCAGCTGGAGCTTTAACAACAACATTTACAGCATCCCAGGGATTATTGTTAATGATTCCTAACTTATATAAAGTAGCAGGTGAACAGCTTCCAGGAGTATTTAACGTATCCGCTCGTGCCCTTGCAAGTCACGCATTGTCAATCTTCGGAGATCACTCTGATGTATATGCATGTCGTCAGACTGGTGCAGCAATGCTCTGTGAGTCAAGTGTACAGGAAGTTATGGATTTGACACCTGTTGCACACTGTGCAGCATTAAAGGGAAAACTTCCATTTATCAACTTCTTTGATGGATTCCGTACATCTCACGAGATTCAGAAGATTGAGACATGGGATTATGAAGATCTGAAAGATCTGGTAGATATGGATGCTATTGATGAATTCAGAAATCACGCCCTGAATCCAAATCACCCATGCCAGAGAGGTTCTGCTCAGAACCCGGATATTTTCTTCCAGGCAAGAGAAGCATGTAATCCATATTACGATGCTATGCCAGCTATCGTTCAGGAGTATATGGACAAAGTTAATGCTAAGATTGGTACAGATTACAAACTGTTCAACTACTATGGAGCAGCAGATGCTGAGAAAGTTATCGTTGCTATGGGTTCTGTTTGTGACACAATCGAAGAGACGATCGATTACCTGACAGCAGCAGGAGAAAAAGTTGGTGTTGTTAAGGTTCGTCTTTACAGACCATTCTGCGCACAGGCATTGATCGATGTGATTCCGGATACAGTGAAGTATATTAATGTACTTGACAGAACAAAAGAGCCAGGAGCTCAGGGCGAGCCATTATACCTGGATGTTGTTTCTGCACTGAAGGGATCTAAGTTCGACGCTGTTCCGATTAACTGCGGACGTTACGGATTAGGTTCTAAAGATACAACACCTGCACAGATTGTTGCAGTATTTAATAATACAGACAAGGCTAGATTTACAATTGGTATCGAAGATGATGTGACGAATCTTTCATTGGAAGTTGGTGCACCACTTGTTACAACACCAGAAGGAACAATCAACTGTAAGTTCTGGGGTCTTGGAGCAGACGGTACTGTTGGTGCTAACAAGAACTCTATCAAGATTATCGGTGACAATACAGATATGTATGCACAGGCTTATTTTGATTATGACTCTAAGAAGTCTGGCGGTGTTACAATGTCTCATCTGCGTTTCGGTAAGAAGCCAATCAAATCTACTTACCTGATTCACAAAGCAAACTTTGTAGCATGTCACAATCCATCTTATGTAAATAAATACAACATGGTTCAGGAATTAGTTGACGGTGGAACATTCCTTCTGAACTGCCCATGGGATATAGAAGGTCTGGAGAAACATCTGCCAGGACAGGTGAAAGCATTTATCGCTGACCACAACATCAAGTTCTACACCATCGATGGTATTAAGATTGGTAAAGAGATCGGACTTGGCGGACGTATCAATACCGTTCTTCAGTCTGCATTCTTCAAACTGGCAGCTATCATTCCAGAAGAAGAAGCTATCGATCTGATGAAGAAAGCAGCTAAGGCTACTTACGGAAGAAAAGGTGATAAGATCGTACAGATGAACTACGATGCTATTGATGCTGGTGCTAAGCAGGTAGTTGAAGTAGAAGTTCCAGAGTCTTGGAAGTCTTGTGCAGATGAAGGATTATTTGCACCAGAAGTTAAAGGCGGAAAAGATGATGTTGTTGCATTCGTTAAGAATATTCAGGCAAAAGTTAACGCACAGGAAGGTAACACACTTCCAGTATCTGCATTCAATGATTATGTAGACGGTTCTACACCATCTGGTACTGCAGCATACGAGAAACGTGGTATTGCAGTAGATATTCCGGTATGGAAATCTGAAAACTGTATCCAGTGTAACCGTTGTGCATATGTTTGTCCTCACGCAGTTATCCGTCCGGTTGCTCTTACAGAGGATGAACTTGCAAAAGCTCCAGAAGGAACACAGGCAATCGATATGATTGGTATGCCAGGTATGAAGTTCACTATGACTGTATCAGCTCTTGACTGTACAGGATGTGGTTCATGTGCTAACGTATGTCCAGGTAAGAAGGGTGAGAAAGCTCTTGTTATGGAGAATCTGGAAGCAAATGCAGCATCTCAGGATGTATTTGATTTCGGTAGAGAGATTCCAGTTAAACCAGAAGTTGTTGCTAAGTTTAAACCAGAGACTGTTAAGGGAAGCCAGTTCAAACAGCCACTCTTAGAGTTCTCAGGCGCTTGTGCAGGTTGTGGTGAGACACCTTACGCTAAGTTGATCACACAGTTATTCGGTGACAGAATGTACATTGCTAATGCAACAGGATGTTCTTCTATCTGGGGTAACTCTTCACCATCTACACCATATACAGTAAACGGAAAAGGACAGGGACCTGCATGGGCTAACTCCTTATTCGAAGACAATGCTGAGTTTGGTTATGGTATGTTACTTGCTCAGAAAGCAATCAGAAAGAGACTGAAAGAAGAAGTTGAGACTGTTGCAGCATCTGATGCAGCTTCTGCAGAAGTAAAAGCAGCTTGCCAGGAATATCTGGATACATTTAACTGTGGTGTATCTAACGGAGATGCTACAGATAAATTAGTTGCAGCATTAGACGGATGTGATTGCGAGACATGCAAAGACATCGTTAAGAATAAAGACTTCCTTGCTAAGAAATCCCAGTGGATCTTCGGTGGTGACGGATGGGCTTACGATATCGGATTCGGTGGTGTTGACCACGTATTAGCAAGTGGTGAAGACATCAACATCATGGTATTTGATACAGAGGTTTACTCTAACACAGGTGGACAGTCTTCTAAGGCTACTAAGACAGGTGCAACAGCACAGTTCGCAGCAGGCGGAAAAGAGACTAAGAAGAAAGACCTCGCTGGTATCGCTATGAGTTATGGTTATGTATACGTAGCACAGATCGCTATGGGCGCAGACTTCAACCAGACTGTAAAAGCAATTGCAGAGGCAGAGGCTTATCCAGGACCATCACTGATCATCGCTTACGCTCCATGTATCAACCATGGTATCAAGAAAGGTATGAGCAAAGCTCAGACTGAGGAAGCATTAGCAGTAGAATGTGGATACTGGAACAACTTCAGATTCAATCCTGCAGCAGAAGGCGGCAAGTTCACACTTGACAGCAAAGAGCCTAAGCAGGAAGATTACCAGGCATTCCTTGACGGAGAAGTTCGTTACAATGCACTGAAGAGAGCAAATCCAGCAAAAGCTGAGAAGTTATTCGCTAGAAACGAAGCTGAGGCTATGGAAAGATATGCATATCTGAAGAAACTGGTTACTCTGTACGGAACAGAAGAATAAGATTCAGTTGTAAGGTAATACGGGCGGTCGCGAAAGCGGCCGCCTTATTTATGATCACAGATCTATGCAAATCATTGCTAAATTATATATCATTGGTTGACTTTTCCTTATAAAAATGATACAACTTTGTTATATGAATAATGAGACTTGATAGAGGCGCAGATTTCATAAGTACTTTGTGGCAATAGTCTGGGAGGACTGCCGATTAGAAAAGGGGGATCTGCCGAAGAAATTCTATTCTCCCAATAGGATTTCTGGGCTGCAGTCAGAACATGCTGCAGACTGTCACAACAGTGGAGCGCTATCATGGATGTATGACACAGTATTGATCTGTTATGCCATGAGCGCGCCCGGTAAGCGTTGTTCATGGTATTTTTATTTTCAATATATAAGCAAAAGAGAGGAATTTTAGCAATGAGAGGAAAGAAAAAAGCAATGTGGGGTGTGATGACCCTTCTGTGTATTCTTCTTTGTAGTTCAATGACCGTATTTGCTGCAGATGAAGCGGCTGAGTATGTGCCAAAGATGTATGCGTCTTTCTGGTCACTGGTTCCGCCAATCGTCGCAATTGTACTTGCATTGATTACAAAGGAAGTATACAGTTCATTATTTATTGGTATTTTAATTGGAGGCGTATTTTATTCTGGTTTTACGTTTGAGGAGACTGTTCTTCATGTATTTCAGGATGGTATTGTCGGAGTTCTGACAGATAGTTACAATATGGGAATCCTTGTGTTCCTCGTAATTCTGGGAATTATGGTGTGCATGATGAATAAGGCTGGTGGTTCAGCTGCATTTGGTCGCTGGGCAAGTGTACATATCAAAAGCCGCGCAGGTGCACAGCTTGCAACCATTCTCCTTGGTGTATTGATCTTTATTGATGATTATTTTAATTGCTTGACCGTAGGAAGCGTTATGCGTCCGGTGACAGATAAGCATAATGTATCGAGAGCAAAGCTGGCATATCTGATTGATGCGACAGCTGCACCAGTTTGTATTATTGCCCCAATTTCATCTTGGGCGGCTGCAGTTACCGGATTTGTTGAGGGTGAGGATGGATTTTCTATCTTTATTCGTGCGATTCCATATAACTATTATGCATTACTTACGATTGTTATGATGGTTACAATTGTAATATTAAAGATGGATTATGGCCCGATGAAGCTTCACGAAACGAATGCACTTCAGGGGGATCTATATACTACAGCGGATCGTCCGTATGCTAATGCAGAAGAAGATGTTGTGGACAGCAAGGGCGGCGTCATAGACCTGATCTTCCCAGTGGCTGTTCTGATTGTGTGTTGTGTAATTGGTATGATATATACCGGTGGCTTCTTTAGTGGAGTAGGATTTATTGAGGCGTTTTCTGCAAGTGATGCATCTGTAGGCCTTATGCTTGGAAGCTTCTTTGCATTTGTAATTACGATTGTGTTCTATGCAGTACGCAAAGTGTTGAAGTTCTCTGATTCTATGGCATGTATTCCAGATGGATTTAAAGCTATGGTACCTGCAATCTTGATCCTTACATTTGCATGGACCTTGAAAGCAATGACAGACAGTCTGGGTGCGAAAGAATATGTGGCTAATGTAGTTCAGAATGCAGCTGGAGGATTCATGAATCTCCTTCCTGCAATCATCTTCCTTGTAGCATGTTTCCTGGCATTTGCAACTGGTACTTCATGGGGGACCTTCGGTATCCTGATTCCGATCGTAGTTGCAGTATTTTCTGGAACAAATGAGACGATGATGATTATCTCTATCTCTGCATGTATGGCAGGTGCTGTATGTGGTGACCATTGTTCGCCGATTTCTGATACGACGATCATGGCTTCGGCCGGAGCGCAGTGTAATCATGTTAACCATGTATCTACACAGCTTCCATATGCGATTACGGCAGCAGCAGTATCATTTGTTACTTATGTAATTGCCGGATTTGTACAGAATGCATTTATCTGTCTGCCAATTGGAATTGTTTTAATGGTTGGAACATTGATGGTGATTCGTAAAGTTACCGCAGATAAATAAAAATGTCGATAAAAAACAGAAGTTTCGAAAGAGACTTCTGTTTTTTTGTTAATGAAAATCCTTTCCTAATCTGCTTGTAACCTGGGATTAAATTGGATAAAATACTCTGTATAGGCAAAAGTATAAAACAGGGTTCAACCATTGAAAAAAAGATGTTATAATGCTATAGGTGTAGTCGTGATGACACCGGAAGAAAGGAGATAACAAAATCTTATGAGCATCAGAGATTTGAAGACATATGACTTGATCAAGGAAGAAGAATTGAAGGGAATTCAGTCTAAAGGTTATTTGATGAGGCACAAGAAGAGTGGCGCAAGAGTTCTTCTGATAGAAAATGACGATGAGAACAAGGTGTTTAGTATCGGTTTTCGTACTCCGCCCAGTGACAGTACCGGAGTGCCACATATCATGGAACATTCTGTGCTGTGCGGATCAAAGAACTTCCCGGCCAAGGATCCATTTGTAGAATTAGTGAAAGGGTCGCTCAATACATTTTTAAATGCAATGACTTATCCGGATAAAACAGTGTACCCAGTGGCAAGCTGTAACGATAAGGATTTCCAGAATCTCATGCATGTATATATGGATGCGGTACTGTATCCGAATATCTATGAGCATGAAGAGACATTCCGTCAGGAAGGCTGGAGCTACAAACTGGATTCTGCAGATGACAAATTAAGTTATAATGGAGTGGTCTATAATGAGATGAAGGGGGCATTCTCTTCACCGGAAGGTGTGCTTGACCGAGTGGTTCTGAACACATTATTTCCAGATACATCCTATGCAAATGAATCCGGTGGAGATCCGGAGGTCATCCCGGAGCTGACCTATGAACAGTTCCTGGATTTTCACAGGACTTATTATCATCCGTCCAACAGCTATATATATCTTTATGGAGATATGGATATGGAAGAAAAGCTATGCTGGCTGGATCGGGAATATCTTTGTCATTATGAGAAAAAAGTAGTAGATTCAGAGATTCATTTGCAAGAAGCTTTTTCAGAAATGAAGGAATTGGAGATGCCATATTCCATAGCAAGCGATGAATCAGAAGACGAAAATACGTACCTTTCTTATAATAAGGTAATTGGTACAAGTCTAGATCGAGAATTGTATCTGGCGTTTGAAATTCTGGATTACGCATTGTTATCTGCGCCAGGTGCGCCATTGAAGACAGCTCTTACGGATGCTGGAATTGGACAGGATATTATGGGATCTTATGATAATGGAATCTATCAGCCGATTTTCTCTGTAATAGCTAAGAATGCAGATGCAGATCAGAAGGATAAGTTTATTGAAGTTATCGAGAATGTGCTGACGGACATTGTGAAAAATGGGATGGATCAGAAAGCACTTGAGGCGGGAATTAATTATCATGAGTTCCGTTACAGAGAAGCTGATTTTGGAAATTATCCGAAGGGATTGATGTATGGACTTCAGATAATGGATAGCTGGCTATATGATGATGACAAACCATTCATTCATATCGAGGCATTGGATACATTTGCGTTCCTGAAAAAACAGGTGGGAACTCGCTATTATGAGGACTTGATCCAGAAATATCTGCTGGATAATACTCATGGTGCGATTGTTATTGTGAAACCTGAGAAGGGGCGTACTGCCCGCATGGATGCTGAGCTGGATGCAAAATTACAAGAATATAAAGCCAGCCTTGGCGATGAGGAAATCAGAGAAATGGTTTCTCGGACAAAGAAGCTGGAAGAATACCAGTCAGAACCAGAGAGTGAAGAAGCGCTGGAACGGATCCCGGTTTTAAATCGAGAAGATATTTCCAGAGAAATTGATCCGATTTTTAATGAAGAGATGAATTTGGCAGGAGTTCCGGTCGTATTTCATGAAATTGAGACAAATGGAATTGGCTATGTAGATGTGATGTTCGACCTGTCAGGAGTCAGTGCAGAAGAACTTCCTTATGTTGGAATCTTGCAGTCTGTGTTAGGAATCATTGATACAGAGAATTACGGATACGGGGAACTTTTTAATGAGATTAATATGCATACCGGAGGAATTGGAACATCACTGGAGCTTTATAACGATGTTACCAATATAAGGGAGAAGGTATTTAAAGCAACATTTGAAATCAAGGGAAAAGCACTTTATCCAAAGCTTGAAAAAACATTTGAGATGATGGGGGAGATTCTGACTGCTTCCAAGTTAAATGATACGAAACGAATCAAAGAAATCCTGGCAATGACCAAGTCAAGGCTCTCTATGAAATTCCAGTCATCCGGGCATACAACAGCGGCGCTTCGGGCATTGTCCTATGCTTCTCCGTCCGCAAAATTCAAGGATATGACAAATGGCATAGATTTTTACCAGAAGATAGTGGATCTGTCAGAGCATTTCGAGGAAGAAAAAGAATCAATAACAGCAACACTTATCAATCTTACCAAGAAACTATTCCGTCCGGATAACATGATGATCAGTTATACTGCTTCAAAAGAAGGAATGGACGGATTAGAGAAGATGATTGCCAATCTTTCCGAAAGACTTTACAAAGAAGTTCCAGAAGAGACACCATGCATCATCCATTGCGAAAAGAAGAACGAAGGATTCAAAACAGCATCAAAAGTACAGTATGTGGCACGAACCGGTAACTTCATCGATAATGGAGCTGCATATACCGGAGCACTTCAGATCCTGAAGGTAATCCTAAGCTACGATTATCTCTGGCAGAATATCCGTGTAAAAGGCGGAGCATATGGATGCATGAGCAATTTCAACCGCATAGGAGAAGGTTATTTCGTTTCCTACCGTGATCCAAATCTGAAGCGCACCATAGAAGTATACGAAGGAATTGTAGATTACCTGAAGAACTTCACCGTAAGCGACAGAGACATGACCAAATACATCATCGGAACCATCAGCAATATTGATCAGCCTATGACACCCGCAACCAAAGGCGAACGATCCATGAACCTCTACATGAATAAAGTAAGCGCAGACATGATCCGCGAAGAACGCAGTCAGATTCTAGATGCAACACAAGATGATATCCGCGCCCTTTACCGAGTTGTAGAGGCCGTATTGAAGGCAGATCAACTGTGCGTAGTTGGAAGCGAAGACAAAATAGAAGAAAATAAAGAACTGTTTAAAACTGTGACAAGTTTTTAACAGGGGACGTAGTAAATTGAAAGAATACTACGTCCCCATTTAAGGAGTTTTTATGAGAAAAGATTATAAATCGGGATTTGTTACTTTGATCGGACGCCCAAATGTGGGGAAATCTACGTTGATGAATTGTCTGATAGGACAAAAAATTGCCATTACTTCTAATAAGCCGCAGACGACGAGAAATCGTATCCAGACGGTGCAGACAACGGAGGAGGGGCAGATCGTGTTTGTGGATACGCCGGGTATCCACAAGGCGAAGAATAAACTTGGAGAATATATGGTGAATGTGGCAGAGCGGACGTTGAATGAGGTGGATGTGGTGTTGTGGCTTGTGGAGCCAACGACGTTCATCGGTGCAGGTGAGCAGCACATTGCCAAGCAGCTTCAGAGAGTTCATACCCCAATTATTCTGGTTATTAATAAGATTGACAGTGTGAAGAAGGAAGAGGTATTGCCGGCAATTGCAGCGTATAAGGATGTCTGCGATTTTGCGGAAATTGTTCCGGTGTCTGCAAGAAACGGGGATAATACGGATGAGTTGATACGAGTGATCATGAAGTATCTTCCTTATGGACCACAGTTTTATGATGAGGATACCATTACTGATCAGCCGGAGCGTCAGATCGTAGCAGAGCTGATTCGCGAAAAAGCACTTCATTGTCTGCAGGATGAGATTCCACATGGAATTGCGGTGGCAATTGACCAGATGAAGATGCAGAAGAAGGTAATGCATATTAATGCGACCATCATCTGTGAGAGAGACTCCCACAAGGGGATAATTATTGGAAAACAAGGAAATATGTTGAAAAAGATTGGCAGCACAGCCCGCTATGAGATTGAGAAAATGCTGGATTGTCAAGTGAATCTGAAACTCTGGGTTAAGGTAAAGAAGGACTGGCGAGACAGCGAATATCTAATGAAAAATTTTGGATATCGGGATGAAGAATAAAATCAGCCTTTTCTGGGAGAACCTAATCCTATCAACAGAGGATGAGGTGATTTCATGGAAGAAGAGTACTGGGAGCGTTTTCTGGAGACGGGAAAAGTGACAGATTATCTTTGCTATAAGGGAATGCAGATTTGTAAACAGATAATAAAAGACCATGAAGGTGGAATAAACGGTGAATCAGATTACAGTGACAGGCCTGGTCCTGCAGGCAGCTCCTGTCGGCGAATATGACAGACGAGTGGTAATTCTGACAAAAGAACGAGGGAAGATTGCAGCATTTGCCCGCGGCGCAAGAAGGCCTAACAGTGCACTGATGGGAGTGACGAGTCCATTTTCCTTTGGAGAATTTACAGTTTATGAGGGGCGGACATCATATACATTGGTGTCGGCCTCTATTTCCAATTACTTTCAGGAGCTGCGTATGGATGTTGAAGGGGCATATTACGGATTCTATTTTATGGAACTGGCCAATTATTATGCAAGAGAAGCTAACGATGAGACTCAGCTTTTAAAGCTTTTGTATCAGACTCTTCGGGCACTTGTAAATCCCCATATACCAAATCTGCTGATTCGATATATCTACGAGCTGAAAACGGTCAGTATCAATGGAGAAGGACCACAGGTTTTCCAGTGTGTAGGATGCGGTGACAGAGAAAGACCAATGGTGTTCAGTGTTAGACGTGGAGGTCTGCTCTGTGACAGATGCAGAAGAGATGTTTCGGATGGAATGGTGCTGAATCCCTCTACAATCTATACGCTTCAATATATTGTGGGAACGCCGGTGGAAAAACTATATACCTTTACCGTATCTGATGAAGTGCTTCGGGAACTGGGAAAGGTGACCGGAAGATATCTGGAAACTTACGTAGGAAAAAGATTTAAATCATTAGAGATATTAGAACAATTGACAAAATTAGGATAAAAATATACATAAAAGGGGAGCCTCGCACCCGACCAGATCTGTTGGTGTGCGAAACTCCTCTCTGATGTTATTCTTTTTCAAGCAGCGTTTCCTGTAATATATTTATCTGTATTATAGTTTGTCAGAACGAAAACATTAAGTGAATGAATCATTTAGAGATGAAAAACCCGTAGAATAGAAACTGTCTATATAAGACTTTTATTATAGTAATAACCGATTTGGAAAATGTTAATTTACATGATAAACTTGAAATGTAAACGTATATAGTGACAATGAAAATTGTTGAAAAGGGAATTCGGTGAGAGTCCGAAGCAGCCCGCTCTACTGTGTGACGGACGATGGTTTTATTGACCACTCAAGATGTTTTACTTTTGGGGAAGGAAATCCAGAGGATGAAGTCGAGTCAGGAGACCTGCTATATATTTTCAGGAGATTTCGGTGGGGAAAGGCAGTGTTTACGCTGTTTTTTCGTACCGTATTTTATTTTAGGAGGTAAAAAATGGATTATCAAGAGCTGAAAAAGTTGATGAATGAACAGAAAGAAGAGATGACACCTTCTGAACGTATGGCAGCATACATGAAAGGGGAGGAAGTGGACTGCATTCCATATGGAATTCTTGCCCCAGAGATGGCGATTGCCAATCTGATGGGATATTCAACGAAACAAATGAGCGAAGATCCGGAAGTTATGGCAAAGGTCATCAGGGAAAAAGATGTGACATATAACAACTTTGGATTTGGTGTTGGGCCGGATTTAAGAACCATTGGAGTAGCACTTGGATCGAAACTTTTTACACCGGAATACGGAGTGCCTCGAATCGAAGAACATGTCCTTATGGATTATGCAGATTTTGATAAATTAAAAGTCGTGGACCCATATGACAATCCAGTTCTCACTCCAATGATTGAGATGGCAAAGCAATTAAAAAAACTGTTGCCGGATTATCCAATCAGCACAGGTGTGACAGGGCCGGTGTCATGTGCAGCTGCGATCAGGCCGGTGGACTTAATGTTAAGAGATACCAGAAAGAATCCGGAAATGTTGAAAAAGCTTTTGAAACTTTCCAATGAATGTTCATTAAAATGGGTAGAAGCATTTTGTAAAGAATTTGGACCATGTTCTGTATTTATATCTGATCCGGTGACCTGCTCGGATATTTTGAGTAAAAAGCAGTTCGATGAGTTTTCTTACCCATATTTGAAAGAGTTAATTGATGGGCTTTATGAAATAACAGGACAGCCGCCGATGATCCATATTTGTGGAAAGACAAAACCAATCTGGAACGACATTGCAAATAGTGGAGTATGTGCATTTAGTATAGATAATTGCGAAGATCTTGCTGAGGCAAAAGAAGCGATTGGAGATAAAGTGATGTTAATGGGAAATGTACCGCCAGTAGATGTTATGTTAAATGGTACGATTGATGAGGTGATTGCGTCCTGTAAAGAATGTATTGAAAAGGCAGGAGACAGTCCAAAAGGATTCCAGCTTAACGTCGGATGTCAGACGCCGTTTGGTACATCTAAAGAGAATATGGAAGCTCTTATCTATGCAGCAAGAAAATATGGGCGTGGTGCGAAAATAGGATGCCTGCCGAAAGGATTGCAAGAAGATTAAGAGGTAGTTTATAGAATCAATAGATGTTAATCTTGATTAATAAGTTTTAGGAGGAAATGATCATGGCAAGATCAAAAGAGGAATTACTGGAAGCGTTATCTGAATGTGTAGTTGAAATGGAGGACGAAGAGGTCGTAGATGTTGCGAATGAATATCTGGAAGCAGGATACCCAGCGTTTGATGGTATTATGGATGGACTTGTAGATGGAATGAATAAGGCGAGTGATTTGTACGATGCAGAAGAATATTTCGTTACGGATGTATTGCTCTGTTCTGATGCAATGTATGCAGGATTAGACGTGCTTCGTCCGCATCTTCCTGCGGATGATACCGGTGTAGAAAAACCAAAAGTTGTTATCGGTGTAGTAGAAGGAGATACCCATGATATCGGTAAGAATCTTGTAAAGATTATGCTGGACACAGCAGGGTTTGAAATGTATGATTTAGGAAGAGATGTCCCGTTAGATAATTTTGTAGATAAGGCAGTGGAAGTAGGTGCTTCTATTATCTGTATGTCAACACTGATGACAACTACCATGATTGGTATGAAGACCGTTATAGATAAGTTAAAAGAGCGTGGGATCCGTGATCAGTTCAAGATTATGGTTGGTGGAAGTCCGATTTCTCAGAAATATGCAGATGAGATCGGAGCAGATGGATATTCTGTAAATGCAGTAGAAGCGGTGAAGCTTGCTAAGCGTTTGATGGGAATTGCGTAATAAGGAGGCAATACATGTTGACAGAGAAAGAACGTTTGGAAAAAGTGTTCCATCATGAAGAGGTAGATCGACCTCCGTGCATTTGCCCGGGTGGAATGATGAATATGATTACGTCAGAGTTGATGGATACTTGTGGGGTGACATGGCCGGAGGCACATACGGATGCTGAGATGATGGCAAAGCTTGCGTTGGCGAATTATGAGAATGGATGCTTTGAAAATGTGGGAGTACCGTTCTGTATGACTGTAGAGGCAGAGGCCATGGGGGCAGAAGTGACCATGGGAACGAAGATATTCGAGCCTCATGTGACGGGGTATGCCATCGATTCTGTACTGGATTGGAAGCAACTAAAGCCGGTAAATCATGAAGAGGGCCGTGCAAAGGTAGTTTTAGATGCTATCCGTATTTTAAAAGCTAAGAATCTGGATGTACCAATCGTTGGAAATATTACCGGACCAATCAGTACAGCAAGTTCTGTAATGGAACCTGTGAATTTTTATAAGGATCTCAGAAAACACAAGAAAGAGGCCCATGAATATATGACGTTTGTGACGGAGCAGATTATTGATTTTGCCAGAGCACAGATCGAGGCTGGAGCAGATGTTATTGCAATCTCAGATCCGAGTGGTACAGGAGAGATTCTGGGGCCAAAATATTTTGAAGAATATGCAGTAAAATATCTGAATATGGTTCTGGATGGACTTCAGGATGAGAAGATGGGAACTATCGTGCATATCTGTGGACAGATGAAAAGTGTATATAAACAGATTGATATGGTACACAGTGATGCATTAAGTTTCGACTCTGTCGTGCCAATGTCTGAGGCAAGAAAGCATCTGGAAGATCGTGTTCTGATGGGAAATGTCAGTACCTATGCATTGGAGTTTGGAGATCCGGAGCGTGTGGCGAAGCTGACTCGCAGCTGTGTTGCCGGCGGCTCGGATATCATTTCACCGGCGTGTGGTCTGGGAACAAAGTCACCGCTTGCGAATATACAGACAATTTTAAAAACATTAAAAGAAGAGGTACTAGCTGATGCCTAAGATAACAGTACAGCCGGCAGGAAAGAGTTATGAGTATACAGTAGGAAAAACATTGTTGGAGATTCTTCTTGCTGAGAAGATATTTGTGGACAATCCCTGTAATGGGAAAGGAGTATGTGGGAAATGCCGTGTGAAGATTCTTGGCGGAAATATCCCAGAGGCCTGTGAGACGGAGAGAAAGCTTTTGAAATCTGAAGAACTGGAAGCAGGAATCCGTCTGTCCTGTCTGGTCAGACCGGAAGATGATCTGGAGATTGAACTTCTTGGAAAAGAACGGAAACATGAGGTTCTGACTACGGGCTATATCCCGGATTTTACATTTGACTGTGATATTGAAAAACGAGTAATAGAGATTCATAAACCCACATTAAGCGACCAGACACCTTGGGAAGACCAGATAAAAGAGCAGCTTAGAATGGATAATATCAGTTTTCCGGCTCTTCAGTCTGCGACATTCGCCCCGGGACAGGTTACAGTTGTTCTGCATAATGGTGAAGTGATACAGGTTGAAGAAGGTGACACTTCAGATTCCTTGTATGGTGTAGCAATTGATATTGGAACGACAACTGTCGTATGTGCATTGATTGATATGCATACAGGGAAAGAGCTGGCTAATGCATCTATGATTAATGCACAGAAGCATTTTGGACTGGATGTTCTTACGAGAATTACCTATGAATTAGAGCATCCTCTGGATGGAGTAGAAAAACTTCGCGGTGCTATTGTGGAATCCATTAATGATATGATTCAGGATATTTGCGGACAGGCAGGAGTCTTAAAAGAACAGATCTATGAAATTACGGTAGGTGCCAACTGTACGATGATGCATATGCTTCTGGGAATAGATGCAACTCCGATCGGAAGGGCACCGTATGCTCCAATGTTCGTAAAATCAAAGGATATTCCAGCTGATTCGATTGGAATACATGCGGCGAAGGGAGCAAGGCTTTATTGTCTTCCATCCGTTTCCGCGTATATAGGGGCAGATATTGTGGCTGGCGCTTATGTGTGTGAGTTGGAGAAAGAAAAAGGCAATGTATTATTCATTGATATTGGAACCAATGGAGAAATCGTATTGTCCAGTCATGGAAAGCTCTTGTGCTGTTCTTGTGCAGCTGGTCCGGCTCTGGAAGGAATGAATATCAGTTCCGGCATGCGTGCGGCAGAGGGTGCCATTGAGGATGTAGAGATCACCGAAGAAGGTGTGAAGCTAAAAGTCATTGGCGATGAACCGCCAATCGGTGTGTGTGGAAGCGGTATTCTTGCAGTGGTAAAGGAATTGTTAAAGTCTGGTCTGGTACGCAAGGATGGTGCGTTTATCAAGAAAGATAAATTAGAAGAAACAGATTACCGTTATCCGATGCTCCAGTTAGATGGAAGAAAACGAGAATTTATCATGACAGAGAGTCCTGAAAAGCTTCTCATCACGCAAGGAGATGTACGCCAGGTACAGCTTGCAAAAGGGGCAATTCTGTCCGGATTTATAGCTCTTCTGAATAAAGCTGGAATCCAGATGGAAGATCTGGATAAAGTGATGATTGCCGGTCAGTTTGGAGCACATCTTCCGGCGGATAGTCTGACAGGAACAGGAATCTTGCCACAGGAAGTTGAAGACAGGCTTGTCTATGTCGGAAACTCCTCGAAGACAGGCGCATATATGGCACTGATGTCAGCTCAGGTAAAGCGAGAAATGGAAGAATTAGCTCACAATATGGATTATATGGAATTAGGAGCAACACAAGGATATGAGAGACTTTTCTCCGATTGCCTGATTTTCCCAGATTTCAGTAAATAACACCTTGAAAAGATATACAGTTAAATGTATAATAGTTTACAATTATACATTTCAGTTGTCGTGCATCCGGTGAAAGTTATCGGAAGCAGATTCTGCAAGTATAAAAAACAGAAGGTGAGGATGAGGATATGGTAGAAAAAACAATGGACAAAATCGTGGCATTGGCGAAATCCAGGGGGTTTGTATATCCAGGATCTGAGATTTACGGAGGGCTTGCAAATACATGGGACTATGGAAACCTCGGAGTAGAGTTAAAGAACAATGTCAAAAAAGCATGGTGGCAGAAGTTTGTACAGGAGAATCCATATAATGTTGGTGTTGACTGTGCAATCCTTATGAATCCACAGACATGGGTGGCAAGCGGACACCTTGGCGGATTCAGTGATCCATTGATGGACTGTAAAGAATGTCATGAGCGTTTTCGTGCAGATAAGATGATTGAAGATTATGCACATGAGAACGATATCGATATTGGAGACAGTATTGATGGATGGAGCCATGAACAGATGGAGACATTTGTCAAGGAGCATGAGATTCCATGTCCAACATGTGGAAAGCATAACTTTACGGAGATTCGTGAGTTTAACCTGATGTTCAAGACATTCCAGGGAGTTACAGAAGATGCAAAGAATACGGTATATCTGAGACCTGAGACTGCACAGGGAATATTCGTAAACTTCAAGAATGTACAGCGTACTTCAAGAAAGAAGATTCCATTTGGTATCTGCCAGATTGGTAAATCTTTCCGTAATGAGATTACACCTGGTAACTTTACATTCCGTACCAGAGAATTTGAGCAGATGGAACTGGAATTCTTCTGCGAACCGGGAACAGACCTTGAATGGCATGCATACTGGAAGAAGTATTGCCTTGACTGGCTGAAGGCTCTTGGCATTAAAGACGAAGAGTTACGTCCACGTGATCATTCACCAGAAGAACTCTGCTTCTACAGCCGTGCAACAACAGACGTAGAATTCCTCTTCCCATTCGGATGGGGCGAGTTATGGGGAATCGCAGACAGAACAGATTACGACCTGACTCAGCATCAGAATGTATCTAAGCAGGATATGTCTTACTTTGATGATGAGAAGAAAGAAAAATATATTCCATACGTTATCGAACCATCACTGGGTGCTGACCGTATGGTGCTGGCATTCCTTTGCAGCGCATATGACGAAGAAGAATTAGAAGGCGGAGATACCAGAACAGTCCTTCACTTCCACCCGGCACTTGCACCAGTAAAGATTGGAGTCCTTCCACTTTCTAAAAAGTTAAATGAAGGCGCTGAAAAAGTATATGCACAGTTATGCAAGAAGTATAACTGCGAATACGATGAACGTGGCAACATCGGTAAACGCTACCGCCGCCAGGACGAGATCGGAACACCATTCTGTGTAACTTACGATTTCGATTCCGAAGAAGACGGAGCAGTAACCGTACGTGACAGAGACACCATGGAACAGGAAAGAGTTAAAATAGAAGATTTGGATGCTTACTTTGAGAAAAAGTTTGCATGGTAAGAAATAAAGGGATGTAGATAAAGTTGGTGCTGGAGTTGAACTCCAGCACCACTTTTCTTTACAAATGGATTCTCTCGATGTTCCTTTTCATAAATCATAGATTTCTTTATTTGCGGACATTTGTAGGGAAACAATGGTTTGATATGGTCTTACAACAGTAATTCAAAAAAGCATAGCTGACATAAGAGAACGGGTATCCGCTGTGATTGGACAAAGTAAAAATTATGGAAAATGTGAAAGCGGAAGAAAAAGTTATAAGATAATACGTTTGTTTTTGGAATTATATATGGTAGTATTAGTATATCGTCTATTTATAAAAATACGTGAGAGGAATTTATGATTCAAATATATATATGTGAAGATCAGGAAAAACAGCTTTTATATTTCAAGCGAATTATAGAAAAATATATTACAAACACACATAAGGATGCCAAGGTTGTGTCGGCTCGAAAAAATCCACAATACACTTTATTTGATGTAAAAAAATATGGGGAATCTCCGGCATTGTTTTTTTTAGATATACAGTTGGAAGGATATGCTATGGATGGATTTCAGCTGTCAAAAGAGATAAAAAAGAATATGAAAGACAGTTACATTGTATTTTTGACATCTTGTGAGGAACTGGCATACAAAGCTTTTGAGTATGAACTTGAAATTGTAGATTATATTGTGAAACAGCCACAGGATTTCCTTGCAGATAAAATGAGCGCAAGAATTGAGAGAAGGATGAATAGGATATTTCAGAAAATAGAGAAATCCAGAGAGGTAGATGTGCGCCCATCGGTGAAGCTGGAATCGGGAAGCCGGATGATAGAGATTCCTATTGAAGATATTGTAATGGTACAGGCAATTAAAAGTACTCATATGATTGATATCTATACAACGAGTCAAAAAATAAAAATAAAAGAAACATTGAAAAAAATGTTTGAAATATTGGGTGGAGATTTTATTTATGTGAATAAATCTTGCATTGTGCAGAAAAAAAAGATTCGAGAAATAGATAAGAAGAATCATTACGCGTTAATGCCAGGAGGATTAAAGGTAGAGGTCTCATATAGAGAAATGAGGAACCTGTTAAGAGATTAGTAATGAAATGGTGTGAGTTGTATGATCTTAATAAATGGAGTATTATCGGGACTTTGTGTAGTCATAGGGGCAACTGGCTTACTGAGTAAACCGTTACGAAGGACAGAGTATCTGATACTTATTGGATATGTGGCAGTTGTAGGAATACTGGCACATCTTTTTATAAAACAAGACACAGGACTTTTGATGTTGGCAGGATTGCTAGGAATGATTGTTGCCATGGAAAAAGAAAAAAAATTATTGAATTTATTTATGGCTTGTTTGGGGTACGTTATTGCGATTATAGGAAATAATGTAATGCTAGTTTTTATTGATGTGTTTTTGAGAATACCGCGGGATGTGATAAGCGAAAAATATACATTTATTTTTTCGATGATATATGCTTTGTTATCATACACTGGGTTGTGTGTTTTACGTAAGGTTATCTATTCTCGCAAAATGGTCCAGAGAATATTTACCGAAATATCTTCGAAAGTACAGTTGGCACTTGTTATAAATATAATAATATTTCTTTCTATCTTTCTGATGAATATAACATTAGGAGAGAAGGTTGGATATTCAAAAAACATGTTAATGTTTAATAGCTTCTTGTTTTTTATAAGTTTGGTAATAATATCTTGGGTTCTTTTGAATGTTGCGAAGAGTATAGAGGAAGAAGAAAAGCAAAAAGCTATGATTCATCAACAGAAAATATTAGAAAGCTATGTAGAGAACCTTGAAAAGATGTTAGAAGAAACAAGGGCATTTCGTCACGACTATAAAAATATATTGTCTACTATGTCAGGATTTATCAGAGAAAATGAGATGGAAGGTTTGCGTGAATTTTTTTATCAAAAGATATATTTGCAAGAAGGAAGGGAAGAGAGTCAATCTATAGCATGGAAAAGTTTGAAGAATATCAAACCAATGGAATTAAAAGGATTTTTGTATGAAAAATTGTTGTTGGTTTTTGCGAAGAATATAGAAGTGCAGGTAAATATAGCTGAAAATCTGAATGTAAAATACAAGGACATGGAGGATTTGGTCCGAATATTGGGGATATTTCTTGATAATGCGATTGAAGAAACAGAGTCGATAGAAGATGGAAAAATACAAATTGTTATAAAAAAGACTGTCAAAGGGGTTATTTTTCGTATAGAGAATAATTGTAATTGTCTACCAGAAATCTCTGTTTTGACACAGAAAGGATATTCCACAAAAGGTGAAGGAAGAGGAAATGGTTTACACTGGGTAGAACAGCTTTTAGAGAAGCATTCGGATATGTTTCATGAATTGACAGTAGAGGAAGAAAAAGTAGTTCAAGTACTTGAGGTAATAATAAATTAAAAGGATGAAAAATGTCGTAAGAAATATTAATTCTATTTCTTGTGGCATTTTTACGTTTGAGGTTAAAAGGGTTACGTTGAAGGTCGAAAACTGGAAAAAAATCAAAAAAAGAGGATACTGAATTTGAAAGTAAGGGGGGAGAATAATTGAAAGCAATTTTTTTTAAGTTATTAAAAACAAGGAGTAAGGATTATCTGCTTGTAATTTTGAGTGGCATTTTTATCATATCTCTGGTATTTTTCACGGCTGGTGTTGAAAGTTGTATGATATTTGTGTCTACAGGAGAGACAGCAGGAATGACCGCATTAATTATGGAGTCGGAAAAAGCATTCCTTCTGTCTTATGTGTTACTGGTGGCTTTGATGATTTTGACTCTTTTGTCTTACATTCGAAAGAGAGTATATGATTATTCAATGTTGGAAGTGTTGGGAATTCAGAAAAAACACAAGTATATGTTTGTCGGATTTGAGTACTTGGGGATTATCTTGGGTTCTGTTGTAGGCGGAGTATTGGTAGGCGTATTGGAAGTGGAGATTATAAGAAGGATTCTCGAACACAAATTTACTGATGATGCAGGGAATATATTTTATGGTTGGTCACCATTCCTGTTTACATTGATAATCAGTTTGCTTATATTTGGACTTGGTTTTATGATTTGTGACCAGATGATAAGCTGTCTGGGAATAGATTATGTTATATCTATGGGAAAGAAAAGTGGGAAAAAAATTCAACGATCGTTGAGTTTGATTGTGTCAGGTGTTGTTATAATGGGGCTTGCACTTGTTTCTATTGTGACTTACTGGGGGAAAATTGGGAGTATCATTCCTTTTGCGCTGGCGGCTGGGGGATTATTTCTGTTTATGATTTCTGTAAGTGCAAATTATCTTCATATGTTGAGAAAACGAGAACAAAAATATTTAAAAAAAATTCTATGGTTGGATAGCTGGTACGATCAATTTTTCTATCATATGAATGTGACTTGTATTGTGGCAGTCTTCGTGTTCGTTATGTTGTTCGGATTTGGATTGCCGATTATGGATAATGTTCCGGTTGTGCAGCCGGAGATTTTTCCTTATGATCTGGTGTGGTATGCGAATGAACAAGATATGGAATTTTTGAATAAATTAGAAGAAGCCTATGAGATAAAGGTAGAGACTAAACCCTGTATTCGTGTAGTGTCTGGAGATTATGGTGAACATATGGGAATACCAGAGTCTGTTTATGAAGATTGGACAGGGAAAAAATTGATATACGAGATAAGGAAATTTACGTTATTTATCAGCGTGATAGAGAGACCATGGGAACGATAGGTCTTGATTATGGAAAGTCGAAACCACGTATTTACATTGGAAGTGCAGACTGGGATATCTGGAACACATCGGGACCTAAAGTTCTTCCGAGTAATCAATTTACAAGGAAATATAAAATTGCTGGAGAAGAGCAGAGGATTCTTACTGGTGATTTTGAGAGTCGGGCGCTTGGTGAACTAAAGGGGCAGGTGAATGAAGAAATTTTGGTGTTTTCTGATACAGAATTTGCAAATATCAAAAGAAATGCCAGAGGAGCAAACCTTGCGGTAATGATGGAAATCCCAAAGCATTATAATCAGGTTGTAAAGGAAGTGTATAATTATGCAAAGGTTCATTCTCAGGTGAATTTCTTTGATTGGCAAAATGGCAATCTGATATACGAAAAACAGCAATCTATGATGGAAAGCCGACAAGAAAAGCTGTTTACTGTGGTTTCTATGATTGTAAATGTAATAACAATGCTAATGTGTGTCATTTTTATCTTGTTCGAGAAAGCGCAGAGTGACTATTCGAAAATGGAATGGAAGTATCGATTTTATAAGAATTGTGGAATGTCTTCAGAAAAACGTAGGAAGAGTGTTTGCAAAGAAGTTTTGATATCTGAAAGGCTTGTAGTTTTGTATGGCATATCACTGGGAATGTTGGCAATTGTTACCAAGATTCTTTTTAAAGGCATGTCTCCTAGGTGGAGTATTATCTATCTTGTAGGGGCAGTTTCTTTTTCTGCATTGATTGCTTTGATAGTGTGTATAGTAATGAGGATAACAGCATGGAGAATTTTTCGGAAGATTGAGAGGAATAGTTGAAATGGATGAAAAGAAGTATAAATATATTTTGGATGTGAAGAATTTAGAACGGAATTATTATACGATGACTCCGGGCGGAAATAGAATTACATATTCTGTTTTAAAAGGTGTTTCTTTTCAGGTAAAGCCTGGTGAATTTATTGGAATTATGGGAAGTTCTGGTTGTGGTAAGACAACACTTCTTAAGACACTTGGCATGTTGGATAAGCCAAATGGGGGGCGGGTTCTCTATAAGGGGACTCCAGTGGAGGAAATATATGGAGACAGGCTTGCGGAAATAAGAAGAAAAGAATTAGCTTTTATTTTTCAGGACTATTATTTGATGAATAGTCTGACCGTAAAGGAAAATATCATGATGCCTTTGATTTTGAATGAAGATGATCCGAAAAAAAGTGATCAAGCGGCGAGGTGTGAAGCAAAGCGGTTTGGGATTGAAGGATTACTGGATAAGAAACCATATGAACTTTCGGGTGGAGAAAAACAAAGAACGTCAATTTGTCGTGCTATGGTAGCGAATCCTGAGCTTATATTAGCAGATGAACCGACAGGAAATCTAGATTCCAAGTCTTCTATGCAGGTGATTCAGACCCTGTTTTATATTAACAAGCAACTTGGAAAGACACTATTTCTGGTGACACATGATCCGAAGATGGCAAGCTATTGCGATAGAATAATTTTATTAAAAGATGGAAGGATAATAAATACACTTATTAAACAAGATGGAAATGAAGAGTTTTATCAAAATATTATTCAACAAATGGCAAGGCTGTAGATAATATTTGTGTCAAAGAAAGTGGGATAGAAAACCAAGACAAATAAAAGAGAGAAAAATGTGTTGTACCCAAATGAAAAATGCCCGCGGGTTTTGCAGGCATTTTTGTATATTATTATGTATTTTGCTATTGAATCTGTCATCGGAAATCTACAGAAATAATTCTTATGCTTCCTCTGCGGATTTGGACTCAGCCAGTTTAGCGTAATATTCTGGGTGAAGTCTTCTGTCTCTGAATTCAGCAGCTGCTGTAAAGAGAACGTCTGTAGAAGAGTTAAGTCCTGTTTCGCAGGAATCCTGAATAACACCGATGATGAAACCAACACCTACAACCTGCATAGCTACTTCAGACGGGATTCCGAATAAGCTACATGCCATAGGGATCAGTAACAGAGAACCACCTGCAACTCCGGAAGCTCCAGCTGCACTGAGTGCGGAAAGTACACAAAGGATAAGTGCGGTTCCAAAGTCTACGCTGATTCCCATTGTGTGAGCAGCAGATAAAGCCATTACAGAGATGGTGATAGCTGCACCAGCCATGTTGATGGTTGCACCAAGTGGGATGGAGATGGAGTACTGTTCTTCATCCAATCCCAGTTCTTCACACAATTCCATGTTAACAGGAATGTTAGCTGCAGAACTACGTGTAAAGAATGCGGTGATGAAACTCTTTGTCAGACATTTGAATACAAGTGGGTATGGATTCTTTCTGATACAAAGGAATACGATGATTGGGTTCATTACTAATGCTACGAATGCCATACTTCCAACTAATACAAGAATCAGTCTTCCGTAAGATAACAGAGCACTCAGTCCGGATGTAGAGATAACATTAAAGATTAATCCCATGATACCGAATGGAGCAAAACTGATGACCCATTTTACACCAGTAGAAATTGCTGCTGAAAAATCATCCAGCATTTTCTTGGTAGAATCAGAAGCTGCTTTTAAAGCTATACCGAAAATACAAGCCCATGCAAGAATACCGATGTAGTTCGCATTTACGATAGAGCCTACTGGGTTAGATACAACGTTCATTAACAGATTTTTTAATACTTCGCCTACACCGCTAGGAGGAGCCATATCTTCTCCGGCTGCTTCAGCCAGTGTTAAAGTTACTGGGAATAATTTACATGCAGCTACAGATACAAGTGCTGACATTACATTACCGAGCATGTAGAGCATTACGATGAATCCCATGTTGGTCTTCTGACCCTCTCCCATGTGTGCCAGAGAACTCATTACAAGGAAGAATACCAACAATGGAGCAATGGCCTTTAATGCTCCAACAAACAGGTCTCCAAGAAGAGCAATGACAGTTACCTTAGGGATGACCAGTCCGAGAATAATACCGATAATAAGACCGCAGATAATTCTCAGAACCAGACTGATGCTGTTCCATTTTTTAAATAGATTTTTCATGTTGTTTTTCGCGGATATATTGACATTTTATATCCACTTCCCTCTCTTTCTTTTGAATTTTGTTTCCCCACTTTATTTGATGTTGACATAATGATTAAAAGAAATAGTGTGAATAGTGCTATCTCCCTTCCGCACAAATCTGCCAACACATTCAATATAAATTATAAATAATTGTATAGGATTTGTAAATATAGAAATTGTAAATATTGCCATAAAATATACATAAGAATGTGAAAAATTTGTCAAAATAAACAAAAAAACTACAAAAATGCATTGTGTATGAATTAGAGGAGTGATATAATGGCAATATCAATGAAAACATCGTCTGGGGAGACGGTAGAAATGGGAGGGTAATAAAGTGAACGAAAGAAATGATGGAATGATGTGGGCTCTTGTCAAAGAGAAACCAGAAGAAGGATTGTGGATGAAGAGAGTACCAATTCCAGAAGTTGGGCCGAATGATGTGAAGATTAAGATTCACAAAACGGCTATTTGTGGAACAGATGTACATATTTATCAGTGGAATGACTGGGCACAGCATACGATTCCGGTAGGATTGACTGCAGGTCATGAGTATGTAGGTGAAGTTGTAGAAGTGGGTGCCGGAGTTCAGGGCTTCCATATTGGGGATCTGGTATCTGGAGAAGGACACATCACTTGTGGAAAATGTAGAAACTGTCTGGAAGGACACAAAGAGAATTGTAAAGATGCCAAGGGTGTTGGTGTAAACAGAAATGGTGCATTTGCTGAATATCTTGTAATTCCTTCCTCCAATGTATGGCCATGTAATCCAAACATTCCAGAAGAATTATATTCAATCTTTGATCCATTTGGAAATGCTACACATACAGCACTCACTTATGATATGTTGGGTGAAGATGTGCTGATTGCAGGTGCAGGCCCGATTGGATGTATGGCAGCAGCCATTGCAAAATTCTCTGGTGCAAGACATGTAGTTGTTACAGATCTTAATCCATATCGTCTGGATCTTGCTAAGAAACTTGGGGCTACACGTACAGTTAATTTAAAAGAAGAAAAATTGCCGGACGTTATGAAGGAAATCGGAATGACAGAAGGATTTGATGTAGGTCTTGAGATGTCTGGTTCACAGGCTGGTCTGCATGACATGATCCACAATATGAAGCACGGTGGTAATATTGCACTTCTTGGACTGCAGAGAACAGATGCAAAAGTGGATTTAGAGACCGTTATCTTTAATGGTTTGAATATCCGTGGAATTTACGGAAGAAAAGTATGGGATACATGGTATAAGATGTCTACAATGATTCAGGCAGGATTGGACATTACTCCGATCATCACACATCATTTTGATATCAAAGACTATGAAAAAGGATTTGAAGCAATGATTTCCGGCCAGTCTGGAAAGGTAATTCTTGACTGGGCACATGTAAATGATTAATAACTATCATATAATTTTTAAGAAGGGACGATTAAAAAAATGGCACGTAAAGATGATATTTTAAGCATTTATACGAAAGAAGTTGAAGGAATAAAAGAAGCAGGTCTTTTTAAAGGCGAGGCTCCATTCGTTTCTCCACAGGGTGCAAGAGTAAAGATGGAGGATGGAAGAGAACTTCTTTGCATGTGTGCAAATAACTATCTCGGACTTGGTGATAATCCGCGTCTGATCGAAGCTGCAAAGAGAACTTATGATGAAAAAGGATATGGTGTTGCATCTGTTCGTTTCATCTGTGGAACACAGGATATCCACAAACAGCTGGAAAAGAAGATATCCAAGTTCCTTGGAACAGATGATACAATCCTTTATTCTTCTTGCTTTGATGCAAATGGAGGATTATTCGAGACAATTCTGACTGCAGAAGATGCAGTTATCAGTGATGAATTGAATCACGCTTCTATTATTGATGGCGTACGACTTTGCAAAGCAAAACGTTTCCGTTACAAAAACAACAATATGGAAGACCTGGAAGCAAAATTAAAAGAAGCAGATGAAGCCGGCGCAAGAATCAAATTAATTGCTACGGATGGTGTATTCTCCATGGACGGTATCATTTGCAATCTGAAAGGTGTATGTGACCTCGCAGATAAATACAATGCACTTGTAATGGTTGATGACAGCCACGCAGTTGGATTTGTAGGAAAGACAGGCCGTGGAACTGCAGAGTACTGTGGCGTACAGGGAAGAGTTGATATTATTACAGGAACATTAGGAAAAGCGCTCGGCGGAGCATCAGGTGGATACACATCCGGACGCAAAGAGATTATCGATCTCCTTCGTCAGAGAAGCCGCCCGTACCTGTTCTCCAACTCACTCGCTCCAGCAATCGTAGGCGCAAGTCTTGAATTGTTCGATATGTTAGATGAGAGCACAGAACTTCGTGATCATCTGGAAGAAGTAACCGCATACTATCGTAAAGAACTGGTAGATAACGGCTTCGATATCATCCCAGGAACCCACCCATGCGTTCCGGTAATGCTGTATGATGAAAAGACAGCAGCAGAATTCGCAAAACGCATGATGGAAAAAGGTGTATACGTAGTAGCATTCTCCTACCCAGTAGTTCCAAAAGGAAAAGCAAGAATCCGTACACAAGTATGCGCAAGCCATACAAAAGAAGATATTGATTTCATCGTAAAATGCTTCAAAGAAGTAAGAGATGAGATGAAATTATAGTAAAAAAGGGACGTAGTATTTTTCATATTTACTACGTCCCCTTTTAACAAATGTGGTGTACCTAATCGACAAATGCCCTGTACCCAGATGAAAGGGGTGACAGGAATGCCCACCAGACGACGAAAGGAAAGTAGAACTGGTATTTATCACATAATTGTTCGAGGAATCAATCACGAAAAAATATTCCAACAGCAACGAGAAAAGCTTTACTTCAAGTCTATTATTTCAAATTATCTACAGAAATATAAAGTAGAAGTCTATAGTTACTGTATTATGTCAAATCACGCCCATTTTATCATCCGGGCAGAACTTCAGATCTTATCCTTATTTATGGCAGCAATATTGGCAGAATATGCATCATATTATAATTTTAAACATCACCGAAATGGACATGTATTTCAGAACCGTTTTACAAGTGAGTGCATTGAAGATGAAAGATATTTTTGGACTTGCCTTCGTTATATTCATCTCAATCCGGTCAAAGCAAGAATGGTAAAAAAACCGGAAAAGTATAAATATAGCAGCATGGCGGAATATATGACAGGGATGTTGGGCTTGCTCCATGAAAATGCAATCGAGTTGTATGAACAAAAATTTTCATCGACAGAAGAATTCACAAAGTTTCATACAGAACAACAAATAGGAATATTCAAAGATATTTCCAGTGAAATAGAGCTTCAATACAGAGAAATAGCATTGCTTTTGGCAAAAAACATGTTTCGGGAATATCAATTGCCGCTGTTGATGCAAGTTTTTGAAGAAAAGAAAATTCGTAAAGAATATATTCAGAGACTAAAAGAAATACTGAATATATCAATAAAAAAAGCAAACGAATTATGTACGACTACCATGAATTACGTAGAAAATGAGTAAAAAGGTACAGGGCATTTGCCGATTAGGTACACCACATTTATTAAATGGGGACGTAGTAAAATTAAAGAATACTACGTCCCCAAAATGTGTTATACTAAATTTTAAGGAGGAGATTGAAATGGACAGAGATAATGTATGGACCACATATAATGATGAGACTCTTGAGGAGCTCCAGCGTATTAATGAATCCTACAAGGCTTGCCTGGATGAAGGCAAGACGGAGCGTGAATGTGTAAAGATAGCGGTGCGCAAGGCACGTGAGAGGGGCTACCAGAGCCTTGAGGAGGCTATGGCTTCTGGACGTAAATTGCAGGCAGGTGACAAGGTCTACGCTGTGTGCATGGGCAAGAGCATCGCAATGTTCCAGATTGGAGAACAGCCGCTGGAGAATGGCTTGAACATTTTGGGAGCGCATATTGATTCGCCTCGTATCGATGTGAAGCAGAATCCGTTATATGAGAATGAAGAACTTGCTTATCTGGATACGCATTATTACGGAGGTATCAAGAAATACCAGTGGGTAACTATTCCGCTTGCACTTCATGGAGTCATTGCCAAAAAGGATGGAACAATTGTTGAGGTAAATATTGGAGAAAAAGAGGATGATCCGGTATTTGTAATTACGGATCTGTTGGTTCATCTTGCAGCTCAGCAGATGGAGAAGAAGGCTAACGCAGTCATTGAAGGTGAGAAACTGGATCTGTTGTTTGGCAGCCAGCCGCTTGCGAAAAATCCGAATCTTGAAAAAGAGGAAAAGGATGCGGTGAAAGCTAATATTTTGAAGCTTCTGGAAGAATATTACGGAATGGAAGAAGAAGACTTTGTATCCGCAGAACTGGAAATCGTTCCGGCGGGCAGAGCAAGGGACTGTGGCATTGACAGAAGTATGGTCATGGCTTATGGACAGGATGACCGCGTGTGTGCATTTACCTCTCTTTTTGCAATGCTGGATGTGGAGCATGTGGATCGTACCGCATGTTGCATATTGGTCGATAAAGAAGAGATCGGAAGTGTTGGAGCAACGGGTATGCATTCTCGCTTTTTTGAAAATGTTGTTGCTGAACTGGTTGCCTTGACTGCTGGTGAGTCGGATCTGAAAGTGCGTAGAGCACTTCAGAATTCAAAAATGCTTTCGTCTGATGTAAGTGCTGCTTTTGATCCAATGTACGCAGAAGCCTTTGAAAAGAGAAGCACTGCTTTCTTCGGAAAAGGTCTGGTGTTCAATAAATTCACCGGAAGTCGTGGAAAGAGCGGTTCCAACGATGCGAATGCAGAATATCTGGCACAGATTCGCAGGGCGATGGATGCACAGAATGTAGCATACCAGTTCGCAGAATTAGGAAAAGTCGATGTCGGAGGCGGCGGAACTATCGCATATATCATGGCGAATTATGGTATGGAAGTCATCGACAGTGGTGTGGCAGTGTTAAGCATGCATGCTCCATGGGAAGTTACCAGTAAAGCGGATATCTACGAAGCATATAAAGGATACAAAGCATTCATAGAGGAAATCTAAATATTCTGGAAGATTAAGGAAATATTACACCGTTTTTTGAATATATTTTCTTACAAAATATGCAAATCAACAAGAAATGTAGTTTGTGGCTGCCGGGCATAATCGGCAGCCATAAATTTTGTTCAAAATAACGAGAAAATAAGGCTTAATTTGTTACTTTGGTTTCCTTGAAAACTCTTGACGAATACTGGTAAAAACAGTAAAATATTAGGTGCGACTTAGAAAAATTTAGTTTAGGAGGTCATGACAAAATGGCAAAATGGGTTTATATGTTTACAGAAGGTAACGCAACCATGAGAAACCTTCTTGGTGGAAAAGGTGCCAACCTTGCTGAAATGACAAGCTTGGGTCTTCCAGTACCACAGGGCTTCACAATTACAACAGAAGCTTGTACACAGTACTATGAAGACGGAAGAACAATCAATGACGAGATCATGGAACAGATTATGGAAGCTATTGATAAGATGGAAGAGATCACAGGTAAGAAATTTGGTGATACAGAGAATCCACTTCTTGTTTCCGTACGTTCTGGTGCAAGAGCTTCCATGCCAGGTATGATGGATACAATCCTGAACCTTGGACTGAACGAAACAGTTGTTAACGTTATTGCTGAAAAATCCGGCAATCCACGTTGGGCTTGGGACTGCTACAGAAGATTTATCCAGATGTACTCTGACGTAGTAATGGAAGTTGGTAAGAAATACTTCGAAGAGCTTATCGACAAGATGAAAGCTGACAGAGGCGTTACATTTGACGTAGAACTTACAGCAGAAGACTTAAAAGAGCTGGCTTCTCAGTTCAAAGCTGAATATAAAGAAAAAATTGGTGCAGACTTCCCGGATGATCCGAAGGAACAGTTAATGGGAGCAGTAAAAGCTGTATTCCGTTCATGGGACAACCCACGTGCCAATGTATATCGTCGTGACAATGATATCCCATATTCTTGGGGAACTGCTGTTAACGTACAGTCTATGGCTTTCGGTAATATGGGAGATGACTGTGGTACAGGTGTTGCATTTACACGTGATCCTGCTACAGGAGAGAAGAAGCTGATGGGCGAGTTCCTGATCAATGCCCAGGGCGAAGACGTTGTTGCCGGTGTTCGTACACCAATGCCAATCGCTAAGATGGAAGAAGAATTCCCAGAAGCATTTGCACAGTTCACAGAAGTTTGCAAGACTCTTGAAACTCATTATAGAGATATGCAGGATATGGAGTTCACTGTTGAGAACAAGAAACTCTACATGCTGCAGACACGTAACGGTAAGAGAACAGCTCAGGCTGCTCTGAAGATTGCTTGTGACCTTGTAGATGAAGGCATGAGAACAGAAGAAGAAGCTGTTGCAATGATCGATCCTCGTAACCTGGATACATTGCTTCACCCACAGTTCGATGCTGCTGCACTTAAAGCTGCTACACCGATGGGCAAAGGTCTTGGAGCTTCTCCAGGAGCTGCTTGCGGTAAGATTGTATTTACAGCAGATGACGCTGTAGAGTGGGCTGCAAGAGGAGAGAAAGTTGTTCTGGTTCGTCTTGAGACATCTCCAGAAGATATCACAGGTATGAAGTCTGCTCAGGGTATCCTGACAGTTCGTGGTGGTATGACATCTCACGCTGCCGTTGTTGCTCGTGGAATGGGTACATGCTGTGTATCTGGATGTGGCGACATCGCTATGGACGAAGAAAATAAGAAGTTTACATTAGCTGGAAAAGAATTCCATGAAGGAGATCCAATCTCTATCGATGGTACAACAGGTAACATCTATGATGGAATCATTCCAACTGTTGATGCTACCATCGCTGGTGAATTCGGAAGAATCATGGCTTGGGCTGACAAATATAGAACAATGAAGGTTCGTACAAATGCAGATACTCCTGCAGATGCTAAGAAAGCTCGTGAGCTTGGAGCAGAGGGTATCGGACTTTGCCGTACAGAGCATATGTTCTTCGAGGAAGACAGAATTGCTGCATTCCGTGAGATGATCTGTGCTGATACAGTAGAAGAAAGAGAAGCTGCACTTGAGAAGATCCTTCCATATCAGCAGGGAGACTTCGAAGCACTGTACGAGGCACTGGAAGGTAACCCGGTTACAATCCGTTTCCTTGATCCACCGCTTCATGAGTTCGTTCCTACAGAAGAAGAAGATATTAAGAAACTTGCAGATGCTCAGGGCAAATCTGTAGAAGAGATCAAGACAATCATCGATGGACTTCATGAGTTCAACCCAATGATGGGACATCGTGGATGCCGTCTTGCAGTTACTTATCCAGAGATTGCTAAGATGCAGACAAAGGCTGTTATCCGTGCAGCTATCAACGTACAGAAAGCTCACACTGACTGGACAGTAAAACCAGAGATCATGATCCCATTGGTTGGCGATATCAAAGAGTTAAAATATGTTAAGAAGACAGTTGTTGAGACAGCAGACGCTGAGATCGCAGCAGCAGGAAGCAACCTTGAGTACGAAGTTGGTACAATGATCGAGATCCCAAGAGCAGCTCTTACAGCTGACGAGATCGCTAAAGAAGCTGACTTCTTCTGCTTCGGTACAAACGACTTAACACAGATGACATACGGATTCTCTCGTGATGACGCTGGTAAATTCTTAGAAGCTTACTATGACGCTAAGATCTTCGAGAACGATCCATTTGCTAAGCTTGACCAGACAGGTGTTGGTAAATTAATGGAAATGGCTATCAAGTTAGGTAAGCCAGTTAATCCAAGCCTTCACATCGGTATCTGTGGAGAGCACGGTGGAGATCCATCTTCTGTAGAATTCTGCAACAAGATTGGTCTTGACTATGTATCCTGCTCACCATTCCGTGTACCAATCGCAAGACTGGCAGCAGCACAGGCAGCTATCGCAAGTAGGTAGGAGTTCAAATCTATACTTTGATTTTAAGATAGATTTTGAACAAGCACTGGCTTTTCGCAAGGCGAATGGCGATTATTTGCGAAAAGGGCAGTGGAAAGACCTTACTGTTGAAGTGTATATTATTTAAACATTTAGCCCCGTCATTTATGGCGGGGCTTTTTGTGAAGTGGTGATAAGTACAGGGATTGTCGAAAAAGTATGAATGGGCTATAATGAATTAGAAATGTTTTAATATTCAATGGGGTATTTTGTCTTATAGTTTACGTGGACAGCGGAAACCGCTTTATTTATGCTGAATTGTTCATACTTTATGGATAAAAAGCACTGACTTGGATGAAATAATATTGAGCGGACGGATGGAATTTGTGACCTTCATTCGTGTAATGGACAGGATAACGTCAAATATAATATTTGTCATAATTACGACATTGGGATATAAGTGATATAGAATAAATATACAGAAGAGGGGAAGGTATGCAGTTAACATATAAGATTAGTGTCTCACCGCAAAAGAAAAATAATTGCTATGAAGTTCAAATTGATGGCTACAGGTATTTGGAAGAATTATGGAAAGAGTTAGAAAGTAAGGGGATAATAGATAGACTAAAAGATATTCCACAATTGGGATGTATTTTTGTACCAAAAGTTTTGAAAAAAACAAGATATGACTACGTTATGCTACAAATGTATTTGCATCAATTTATTAGAATGAATCTGAATGAAAAATTGAAATTTACTTATAATAACTATTTGAGTAAAGACGATTTGAATATTAAATCGAACATAACCATAAATCAATATAAACCATCAATTGGTGATGCCATGCAAGTATTTGCGCTAATATATAATATAGGACATTTTTATAATACGTTCACAGCATCTCGTGCAGTTGTTCTGTCAAGCAAGGAAAACTTAGAATTAAGAGAGAGTATATTTAGAGAATTTGACGAGGGAGAAGAATTGGAATTAGCTCAATCTATATTAGCAGAAGATAATTATTACAGATATCACCTATTGAATAGTCTATTAATACTGCATCAGTGCGATCAAAGTAAATCATCAATTAAATTTGCTTATGCACTATTAAAACAATACTTGAAACCAGAGCAATGTAATAGTAAAATGCAGTATGTTTTTTCTGTATTTAGGGACATAAGAACTTTTTCGTATTTTGTTTATGATTTACCAATTTCCAAAACGCCTTTATATTTGGAGATAAGAGATAAAGAAGCATTAAAGACAATACTCATTGAATTGTTAGATCAGTATAATGATCATCAACCAATCCATTCACTGTTAAGTGCTATTACTAAAATATTAGATGATACAATTTACAATGAAAATTCGCAAGGAATTATTTTGTATCAAATTTCGAAAAAAATAGAGCAGAGCATTAGTAAAATAGACTGGAAAAATGTGGATTATTATACACAGTTTATGGATGAAAAATCTGCATTTAATATAAAATACCCTCAAAATCGAAGATTTGATAAAAATAATATATTGAAGATAACAATTAAAGAAAATGAAAGGATTGATACAATAAAACTGTTTAAGGATTTAAGTAAAATCAATTTTGTGAAAACAGGATTTTATGATAGAAATCTAAACAGAGCAAGAACTTTGCTAATTTCGTTGGGGAATAATTGTAGAAGACAAGAGTCTAAAGTTTGGTGTTCGTTTAGAGTTATGAAAGAAATTGTGGGAGCAATGCAAAAAGAACCACAAATATATGATAATGATTTACGCTATATAGCTGTGGTGAAATTTTTTTTGTATTACCTTTTGGGAGAATATCCTATTAAAATTTTACCAACGATAGACGATACAATATGCATATTTGTAAAAAGAGGAAAGAGTGCAAGAGTTAAGTGTATTGATAAGTTACTAGGCAATAATTGTGGAAAAGAAGATGCAAGACATGAAATAGAATTTATCCGGAATTATCTTTTAAGGGATACAAAAAATGATACAGCTATAATATTGAGTGGAAGTCTATTAGTTTTTGACAAAGAACAGACGGGGAAAAAACTTAGTGAATATGATGGACTCATTATTTATCCATTTAGGAAAAGTGAACAGGTTGTATTTGTAGAAGCAAAGAATAAAAAAGATAAACCGGGATTTGCAAAAAAATGTCTTAAGGAAAAATTGAATATAGCACAGATTCAATACAACGAGGCTGATATTGTAACAATAGATTATGATTGTTATTTGAAATATTCTATTAAAAAGTAGTGATAGTACATAGCCGATTGGTTTTCAAAAAGAGAATCAATCGGCTTTTTTCATGCCCATTTTTATACATAGCCATTCCCCACAAAGGAGTGGCTATTAAATTTTCCGGGAAAGGAGGCAGACTTATATGTACCAACAGGGTACAAAATCCAAATGCAAAGTGATTGCCCTTGCAAACCAGAAAGGAGGAACAGCTAAGACCACCACAACGGTCAATCTAGGAATCGGGCTTGTAAATCAGGGGCATAAAGTATTGCTTGTGGACGCTGATCCTCAGGGAGATTTGACAACAGCGTTAGGTTGGACGGACGCAGACAATCTTTCCATTACGCTTGCAACACAGATGGAAAAGACAATCCGTGATGAACCTTTTGTTTACAATGAGGGGATATTGCACCACAACGAGGGTGTAGACTTGATACCAACCAACATTGAATTGTCTGGTATGGAAATGACGCTTGTTAATGTAATGAGCCGGGAATCCACAATGAAATCATATTTGTCAGAACTAAAGAAAGATTATGATTATATCCTGATTGACTGTATGCCAAGTTTGGGTATGCTGACAATTAACGCTCTGGCGGCTGCTGACAGTGTGATTATTCCGGTGCAGGCGCATTATCTTCCCTTAAAAGGCATGACACAGCTTATGCGGACGATCACGAAAGTACAGCGACAAATCAATCCGAATCTGAAAGTGGACGGTGTTCTTCTGACACTGGCAGATATGCGGACGAACCTTGCCCGTGCTACTTCGGACAGCCTAAAACAGAATTATGGCAGATTTATTAAAGTTTATCAGACCGTCATTCCGGTATCTGTGAAAGCAGCAGAAACAAGTGCGGCGGGAAAGAGCATTTACAGTTATGACAAGAATGGTACAGTTGCAAAAGCGTATACGGAGTTTACGAGGGAGGTGGTAAAGGGTGGCGAAAAGCAGCGTAATCAACATGAATCTTCCCTCAGCCGATGATTTATTCAGTACGCAGGAAGAACGAGACGAGGCAAAACGGGAGAGTGTCAGAGATATTCGTTTGGAAGAAATTAGCGATTTTCCCAATCATCCGTTTCAGGTACGCATGGACGAAAAGATGCTTGAAATGGCAGAAAGCGTCCGTCAGTATGGCGTGTTAGTACCTGCCCTTGTGCGTCCGAAACAAGAGGGCAGGTATGAAATGGTTTCCGGACACAGACGGAAGATGGCGAGTGAACTGGCAGAAAAGGCAGAAATTCCTTGTATTATCCGTGACTTGACAGATGATGAAGCAACAATTATTATGGTTGATTCGAATCTTCAGAGGGAAGAAATCTTACCGTCAGAAAAAGCATTTGCTTATAAGATGAAGTTGGAGGCAATGAACAGACAGGCAGGTAGACCTAGCAAAAATTTGACACCAGTGGTGTCAGATTTTAGTGGTATGCGTACAAATGAGGTGCTTGCAAAACAAGTCGGAGAAAGTAGAGAGACAATCCGCCGCTATATTCGTCTTACCGAGTTAATTCCACCAATCCTTGAAATGGTGGATAATACTGTCTTAAAGGAAAAAGACGTATTGCAGATTGCCATGCGTCCGGCGGTAGAGTTGTCTTACCTGCCGAAAGAGCAACAAGAAACCCTGCTTGAGACTATGCAGTTTGAGGATTGCACACCTAGCCATGCACAGGCAATCAAAATAAGAAAATTTTCAGAGGAGGGGAGATTAAACAAAGATGTAATCTTTTCTATCTTATCAGAGGAAAAGGGAAACCAGAAAGAACAGTTCCATATGCCAAGAGAACGTATTAGCAAATATTTTTCGCCGGGGACGCCTACGAAACAGATTGAAGAAACGATTGTTAAGGCATTGGAGATGTATCGAAAACGGGAACGGAGCCGGGAGAGGTAAGGATGAACGCTGGGGGAGAACTATGCCCATGTGTGGTTATCCGGTTTTTCCGGTTTCCCCTCCCCACACCCTACCCCTTCCGGTTTACCAGCAGATTACCAGCCGAAAAGACAATAAGGAGCCGGTGGCTATCCATTTTTCCGGCAGGCAAACAGCATATTGTAACCCTACACCCTGCAACCTTGCAGGGATTTTTTATGCAAAGAAAGGAAAAGAAAAATGATAAAAAGATTGAAAAAGAAAAGCAGACGAATTGTGGCATGTATGCTTAGTCTGCTGACAATAGTATCAACGATTGCGGCCTCTACTACGACAGCATTTGCGGCAGATGGCACGTTGTATTTTAATTCTGGCGAAACGATACCCTATGGAACTTACTTCACAACGAGAATGACATTTGATGGAGACAATACCGCATATTGTTTGGAACCGTCAAAAAAGACTCCGGAAATTGGAAGTTATCAGTATAGTTTATTGTCACAGGATTCACCAATCAGAAAAGCACTTTATTATCTGAATGGCGGTTATGGTTATGAGAAAGTTACAAGAGATCAATGTTTTCATGGATGGTCAGATACAGATGCGTATGTAGTAGGACATTTGGCATTGGCTTATATTTATGATGGATATAATGATGGTGGAGATGCATTTTTGGGGGCACCTTCCAATTTTGTGACAAAAACGAAGGAAGTGATTAACTTTATCAATGCACAGCCTGCACCTCCGAAATCATTTCAGGCATTTATTCTTCCAGCAGAGGATCATCAGACCATTGCAGGAAGCTGGTATAAAAAACCTTATGGCTGGATTGAACTGAATAAAAGCACTACAAACAGAGACATTTCTGACGGAAATGGAAATTATAGTCTGGCTGGCGCAAAATATGGAATATATCAAGGAGAGACACAGGTTTCCGTTCTCACAACAGATGATAATGGATATGCAAAATCTGATGATCTGGAAGAAGGTAATTATACTGTCAGAGAAATACAGCCGAGTGCAGGATATGCAATAGATACAAAAGGCTATGATGTGACAGTAGAATCAGATGTGACAAAAACATTGAATGTAAAAGAAATTCCGCAGAATAACCCAATGGATATTGTGCTTGAAAAGATTGATTCTGAGACAAAAGAAGCAAAGGCTCAAGGAGCAGCAGCATTAGAAAACGCAGAATTTACTGTAAAGTTCTATACAGAGCAGATGGATACGAATCCGGAAGAAGAAGGCAAGACCCCGACACGAACATGGGTGTTCAAAACAGATGCAGAGGGCAAAGTAAAATTTGAAAAGACTTATCTGGTGTCTGGCGATGAGTTTTTCTATCAGACCGATGGAGCAACACCATGCTTTCCGTTGGGGACTATAACTGTTCAGGAAACGAAAGCACCAGAAGGATATTTTGCAAATAATGAGATTTTTGTTCAAAAGATCACAGGAGACGGTAAGGTGGAATCTGTTTTGTGCTACAACACATCATCCGTGCCAGAACAAGTATATCGTGGAGATTTAGAATTTGTTAAGGTGGCAGACGGGGAACTGAATCGTCTGGCAAATGTACCGTTTTCTATTACCTCAAAAACTACCGGAGAAAGTCATGTAATTGTTACAGATAGGAATGGATATGCAAGCACTTCTTCCGACTGGACAAAGCATACAAAAAATACCAATGCAGGAGTATCATCTGTCGATGGTATCTGGTTTGGAACTTCCGAACCGGATGACAGTAAAGGAGCTTTGATTTACGACACTTATATAATCGAGGAGCAGCGATGTGAAGCAAACCAAGGCATGAATCTTCTGAAATTCGAGGTGGCAGTATATAAAGATTCTGTTACAGTGCAGCTTGGAACTCTTACTAATGACAAAATCGAGATAGGAACGACAGCTTTGGATAAAGAAACAAGTTCGCATATTGCGAAGCCAGATGATAAGGTAACAATTATCGATACTGTAGAATATGAAGGTTTGAAAAAGGGACAAGAGTATAAAGTTATCGGAACGCTTATGGATAAAGAAACGGGTGAGTATTTTTTGATTGATGGCGAATCAGTAACAGCCGAAAATACTTTTACAGCAAAAAGAAGTAGCGGAACTACAGAAGTAACCTTTACGTTTAATGGAATTTCATTAAAAGGAAAAACAGTGGTTATATTTGAAGAACTTTATCAAGATGATTTACAATTAGCAGTCCATGCAGATCTTCAGGATGAAGATCAGACTATTCATTTCCCTGAGATTGGTACAACAGCAAAAGATTCTGATACCGGAGAAAATATTGCAAGTGCAGATTCAGAAGTAACGCTTATCGATACGGTAATATATAAAAATTTGTTACCGGGACAGGAGTACAAGGCTATTGGTACTTTGATGGATAAGGAGACCGAAAAGCCAATAGAGGTTGATGGTAAACCAGTGACGGCAGAAAGTGTATTTACCGCAGATACAGCAGAGGGAACAGTTGATGTAACCTTTGTATTTGACGGAACTGGAGTAAAGGGTAAAACCGTAGTTGTATTTGAAACCGTAACTTATGAAGAAAACGAACTTGCAGTCCATAAGGATATATCAGATGAAGGTCAGACGATATACTTTCCTGAAATCGGAACAACAGCAAAGGATTCTGAAACGGATAGTCATGTTTCCAGAGCTGATGAGGAAGTTACTATTGTGGATACAGTAGAGTACAAGAATTTGATTCCGGGCAAAGAATATAAAGTGACGGGAACTCTTATGGACAAGGAGACGGGGAATGAGCTTCTTGTAAATGAGCAGAAAATAACAGCAGAAATTATATTTACACCAGAAGAAGCATCGGGAACTGTAGATGTTACTTTTGTATTTGATGGAAGTGCTTTGAAAGGGAAAACGGTTGTGGCTTTTGAGATCGTAACTTACCAAGAAAAAGAGGTCGCAAGCCATACTGACATTCAAGATAAAAATCAGAGTATCGTTTTTCCAGAGATTCACACAACAGCAAAAGATGGAAGTGATGGTGATAAGGAAGTTGTAGTTTCAGATAAAGTAACCATTATTGATACTGTTGAATATAAGAATCTTGAAGTCGGTCAGCAGTATCACGTAATTGGTACGCTGATGGACAAAGAAACAGGGAAAGAATTGCTGATAGACGGAGAAAAGGTTACTGCGGAAACAGAATTTACAGCAGAAAAAACAGAAGGAAAGGTTGATGTATTATTTGCTTTCAATGGAAAGGAATTGGTAGATCATGAATTGGTAGTTTTTGAAAAACTCTTTGTGGTAAATGGAGAACTTGAAATCGAAGTATCAACTCATGAAGATTTGGAAGATGAAGGACAAACTGTAATAATGGTAGAAAAAGAGTCTCCGAAACCAGAAACACCGGAAAAAACAACGCCAAAAACAGGTGATGACAGCAATGTTGGTTTGTGGATAGCCATATCTGTACTTGCAGCTGCTGGTGTGGCAGGATTTGGGATTCTGGCAGGAAGAAAAAAGAAGGAGGAGGACTAAGGGCGTATGAATGTAAAGACAGGAATCAGTATCGGGCTTGTGATTTTTATTGTAGGTGCAGTGATCTGGCTGAACACCCGGAAGAAAAAATAAGACGGAAAACAAGTTGGTTGAGTGTATAGGGCGGCGGATAGCCGCCCTTTTACATACCGGACAGCGTGGTATACCTTTGCGGAGTAGAAGCAAAAGATTATGGAAGAAAGCGAGGATGAGGACTATGCAGGATAAAGAAGAAAAACGAATGGTAGAGGGATATGAGATTACACAGGGTATCCGTATCGGGGATAAGGAAGTAGTGTTCGGTGTGAATGAGAAAGCGGATATGCCTTATCTGTGTTCATTTTATTCATCAAACGCTATCATGGAATCTTATGATGACAGCATGATTGGCGATGATTATGTAGAGATACTGGAATTGTTCGCAGACCGGATAAAGGCACAGTGTATCAAGGTGCGGGAGGAACAGGCGAAAGTGACCGTGCCGAGGAAGAAGATCACAGCGGATATGTGCAATTCGCTTTCACAGTGTGGAGATATGACGGGAAAGATCATGGCAATCCGGGCGGAGGCATTAAGATCGGAATACCGTTCTGCAGAACACCAGCTTGTGTATGTGACGGGCGGCAATGGTGCAAGGCAGCAATCTTTTGGAACTGCCTGCTACTGTATCACATTGTATTCCGGGGAGCATGGGCGGTGGGAGCGGTATGATTTTCAGGGAGAGGTAAAGCCGGAGTGCCTGCCGCGGTGGGCGAAAGAGAAGAAAGTGGAGATAGAACAACGGAAAACACAGAGACAGACGCAGAAAACGGACAGGGAGGTGCGGTAAATGGGAGATATACGCACAAATGCCGGATTTGTGATTACAAATTCAATTCATGTTGGAAATGCGGAGTTTGTCCTGGGTGTGAACATGAAGAACCCGGATAACTTTGTCACATGGAAATGCAGCGGTGGCAGTGATTATTATTGGGGACATTATACCGATAGCTTGCTAAAAGCCACAAAGGATTTATGCCTGCGGGCGTTGGAGGAAGTGCAGTATCTGGAGCAGAGGCAGGAGCGTGAAACTGTCCGGCGAACATCGGATACTAACTATATTTTGACAGGAATCGTGGAAAATGACGGAAACAGAGCAGTGATCGAATTTCCGACACAGGAATTGCAGGAGATTATTGAGAGCATAGGAATCACAACCCCGCCGGAACGGGTATACCTGGGCGGTTATAGTGATATAAAAGTGCAGTTGAAACATGATGGAAATAAGGTTGCTGATGGATTGATACGGTTGCTTAAAGACGATAATTCAATCCGCATGGTAAATGAAGTTGCAAAGGCAGTATTTCAATCTGACTACCGGGTGTATGAGAGGGTAGAAAAGAATCTGGAAAAGGACTTCTATCAGTCAGCAGAGGACTTATTGCGTGATGTGGCAGGATATACAAAATATATCAATGATATTTCTGTAAATCGTAAGAAAACAGACGGCCGGGAGGTGCGATGAGATGGAGATACGGGCAATGACGCAGGAAGAACAAAAATATACCTATCGTCAGAGTATGCAGCTTGATGGGCAGACCGGGAGTATTGGTTATCTCCGGGGCGATTTTGCAAATTCCGGGTATGGTTTTTATACCAAATGGTTCGATACGAGGGCATACCGGAAAACGGAAGAATTTCAATCCGAGTTTGATGAGGTTATCAATACCTTGCGGGAGGATCAGGGGCTTTTGCACAACCGCTACGATATGAAAGCGTTCGCAGGACAGTACCCGGACAGCTCCTTTGAGGGGAATTGCGGCAAAGAGTATGGTTTCAGGACGGATACGAAAGAACACGCTTACCTGATACGCTGCAATCCTATAAAGGGGGATTATAACTTTTACTGTTTCTGCTATGAGAGAAAGTGGCTGGATCGGCACATGGAAAGCGCAAGGCAGGGTATCCGGTTTATTGATTCTTCGTATAAAGAACTGTTCCGTATCCCGGACGGTGGGAAAATCGTGATTACTTCTTCGTGGAATGAAAAATCGGAGCGAACCTGCCGCTTTATTGATGAGTATCACACGGAAGTCGGCAGCCATCTTTACCATATTTGTGAGTTTGCCGAGTTCATGGAGCGCAACGGTGCTAAATACGAGCCGAAACAGCCGGATATGCAGAAAAAGAAAGGGAAAGGTAGGGAGTTTAGATGGCGCAGATAAACAATAAAGCAGTAAAATCCATTACAAAACTGATGGAGGCGGGATTTGATACGGAAAAGGCGATCATTTCCATGACCATTGACGATATACTTTCGTTGCCGAACATTTCCGTGGCAGAGATTGGCATGGTTAATGAAATCCAAAAAGCAGTCAAAGCAAACAAAGTCATTACTTTTTTGGGAGGCGGCGAGATATGAGCGAAAAGAAGAATATCCCATTTGTGGACAGCCGGGGCAGGGCATTGTTTCAGATTCCCGATGGCGGCATGATCCGGTAGCTTTACGGGAACGGAGACGAGCATTATGCACTCTGCCGATATGTGGATGATGATCATACGGAGATAGACGGAACACGGTGGAATAACTGCCAGTTCGCAAGGCAGATGGAGAAAAGCGGAATCAGTTGTTTTCCGATATAAAGATGGGAGGGATTAAAGATATGGCGAGATATAATGCAATGGAAGAACAGTTTGAAGAGATCACGCTGCTTGGGAAACCAGCGTTATTTACTTCTATCCGGCTTGAAAGGGACAGCGTACCGAAAGGGCTTTATCTGTATGAAGTGCGGGGTGATGATGACGGGTGCGGCGATCCGGTACAGATTGCAAGGGGGATTCTGGTCAACCATTTTGGGAGTATCATTACCCGTGAACCGATTAAACTGCCGCCAGACGGATATTTAGATATTGAATGGGAAAAGGATTGGAACTTTGCAGGTGGGGACTGCCGGACAGTCAAAGAGTTTCAGGAAACTTACCCGCCAGTGAAGAAGAAAGAAAAGGAGCAGGAACGATAGGAGGCGGGACAGTGGCAAAAAAGAAATTTGATTTAATCACGGAATTGTATGCGGAGGCAATTAAGGAAGTAACCGCAACCCCGGATAACTGGAAAGCATTCCTGCGCTCCGCCTGCCGCAATTACCGTCTGCCTTTTGATGAGCAGCTTTTGATCCATGTGCAGCGTCCGGAGGCTACTGCTGTCCTTGAAATGGAGAAATGGAATGAAAAGTTTGGACGATGGGTAAAGCGGGATTCCAAAGGGATTGCGGTATTTGATAAGAACGCAAAAACCATGCGGCTGAAATATTACTTTGATGTTTCCGATACAAGGGAGGGACGCTATAAGAGGTTAGTCCGCCCGGTGTCCTTATGGGAAGTCAGCGAATCCCACAGTGAGGTGGTGCGGGAAACCCTTGCAAATGCCTTTGGTGTGACAGGAGAAACAAACGGACTGGCAGAAACCATACTGGAGGCGGCAGACCATGCGGCAGAGGATAATGCGGCGGACTATATGCAGGACATTTTATCAAGCCGGGAGGGGAGCTTTCTTGAGGAACTGGACGAGTATAATGTTGAGGTGGAAGTTAAGAGACTGTTATCTGCAAGCACTTCCTATATGCTTATGGCTCGGTGCGGTATCCAGCCGGAAATGTACCTTGAAACAGAGGATTTTCGGAACATCGCGGATTTTAATACGCCGCCGCTTGTCAACTTGTTCGGGGTGGCAGCCAGTGACATTTCCGAGATGGCATTGTCGCAGATTGCAGATACAATCCGGAAACTGCAAATAGAGGAAAAGAAACAGAATCGCATATTTGCGGCAGGAGAGGCAGACCGATATAATAAGGCTGAAAGAACAAAACCAGATTCAGAAAGGAGTCCTGAATATGAGAACAATAGAATACAGCAGGCAGGGCGATTATCTACTGCCGAATTTGACCGTAGTAGAAGAACCGGAGGCACACACTGGGAAGTACGCATCACTCCGCCGGGATTATCTGAAAACGCAGAAGTACGGAATCTTCATCACAATGTTGACGCAGGGGACACTGAACGAACACCTGACGGAGATACAGCAGGCAGCGCAGGAGCGGAGGGAGCAGATCGTAGCGCAGATGGCGAAAGCGCAGAACGTGACGGAGGAACTGAAGGCGAAAGATCAGATGATGTGGCTCGGCATGATGAACAACTTCCGGCAGGCGGCGGAAGAAATCGTGATGAGGGAACTGGTTTACAATTAGAGTGGCATGACAGGGGCAGCGAGGACAAAAGCATTCCTTTCTTTGGTGGAGACGGGAATGTGAAATCGCTGCTCCTTTCTGCAGCCCACCTGAAAGCGTCAAAAGAGGAAATCGGTAAATTCTTTGAAATCCATACGGATGAAATAGAACGTACAGAGTATCTCAAAAATGTTTTTAATCATGAGGATACGGAATTTACACTGGAAGATGGCAGGAGCGTTGGTTATAAGACCTATCAGAACGTGCTTCATATTTGGGAGGGGAGCTACCATTTCCGGACATCGCAATCCTATTATGATTGGGGCGTGATTGCAAAGTATTTTGAGGGTATGCGCCTTGTGGGAGAATTACAGGATAAAGTGGAACCGCCCCGAAGTGTGGAGGGGCAGTTAGCCTTTATGGAAGATGTGGCAGAGGAAAAGACCTCTGCTTTTTCTTTTTCACAGGAGATTGTGGATACAGTTATTCAGTCCGGGAGCCATATCGAACATGGGAAATACCGTATCTATTCGTACTTTTTGCAAACACATACGAATAAAGAGAAAGCGGACTTTCTGAAAAATGAGTATGGTTATGTGGGGGTATATCCGTTGATTCTAGGTGCGGATATTGATATGCAGGCGGACGCGAAAGGCTTGCATATCCACCGAAAAGAGAATAGCGTCACATTGAAATGGACAGCAGTTGCAAAACGGATTGATGAACTGATTGTACTGGAACGGTATCTTTCAAAACGTGAGATGGCATATTTACCAGAGTATGAGAAAGGTGTACTGGCAACAGAAATCTATCATTTTTATTCCAATCAGCCGGAGAGCGTGGTACGTCCATATCCGTTTGGTGCGGATTATTACAGCGGGGTAAAAGTGATCCGTCCGCAGCTTGATATGCCGACGCGTGTGGAAGAAATGCTGTCTGTTATGGCGGAGGTGCTTACGAATACCGCAGATTTTGCGAGAAATTATGAATCTATGCAGAAAGCGTACCATGACCTGACCGATTACCGGGACGGCGTTTACAGCCTGTTTTCCCCCATACCGCCACAGCCAGAGAACAAACCAGCCTTGCCGCCAGTGATGGAGGTTCCGCAGAAAAAGCCGGATACAGCCAATATGGAAAATGTGGAAGTAGCGGAACAAGGGCAGAGTGAAAGACAGCCGGAGCAGGAACTTCTGGCGATGAACCCGCCTTATGACCTTGCGGTTGACAGTATTGTTTCCATCGGAATGAAAGAATACCGTATTGATTTTCTTTCTGATGAAATGGTGGTTTTGCGTGACCAGATATACCCACTCTTTACAGAAGAAATGTCCCGTGAGGAATTTGACCGTAAGATACGGGAAAATCCGGCAAATGACCACCTGAAAGTCAGGCGGCCATTGCCGGAACTACCAGCCGAAAAGACAAATATTCCGGCTCCCGCCGAATCTCCGGCGCAGGAAGCGCCGGAGGTTTCCAAACCGGAAACAGACGAACTGGATTTATTGTGGAATATTCTGGATTCCCTGCATATGGAAGATATTCAGCCCCGGTATGATGAAAATGGAATACTGACAGCCAGTGATGGAGAGAACGTCTGGCAGGGGAAAGAATTTTATGAGTTTCTGCTTCAGGAGGCAGTCGTATTCGAGGAAGATGGAAGTTCTGCTGTCCTGACGGACGGGCAGTTATCGGATTTGTATGAACTGGCGGGGCGGTATGGCGTGGAGATTCCGGGAGAGGGCAAAGAAACACCAGCCGAAACAGAACAAGCCGCCGATCTTGCCCCGGCATGGGAGCAGCCGAAACCGTCTGCAAGGTTGCAGTCCTTTGACCTGCACCCGGAGATTCCGCAGACAAAGCGGAGCCAGTACCGCATAACCAATGATGAGTTGGGATACGGAACCCCTAAAGAGAAGTTTAGGGCAAATATCATGGCAATCCAGCTATTAAAGAAATGCGAGGAAGAAAACAGGTACGCCACACCGGAGGAACAGGAGATTTTGTCCGGTTATGTTGGTTGGGGAGGTTTGTCAGACGCTTTTGATGAAACCAAATCCTCATGGGGATATGAATATCTGGAGTTGAAATCAGTGCTGACCGAGGAAGAATACACCGCAGCAAGGCAGTCTACCCTGACCGCATTTTATACCCCACCCGTTGTGATACGGGCAATGTATCAGGCATTAGAGGATATGGGCTTAAAGTCAGGGAACATTCTGGAGCCTTCTTGTGCAGTGGGGAATTTTATCGGTATGAAACCGGACAGCCTTACGGATTGCAAGATATATGGTGTGGAGATTGACAGCATATCGGGCAGGATTGCACAGCAGTTATACCAGAAATCCACCATTGCAGTGCAGGGATATGAGGACGCAAACCTGCCGGATAGTTTTTTCGATGTGGCGATTGGAAACGTACCTTTCGGGCAGTTCAAGGTATCGGACAGGCGGTATGACAAACACAACTTCCTCATACACGATTACTTTTTTGCAAAGACACTGGATAAAGTCAGACCGGGCGGTGTGGTTGCCTTTATCACATCTTCCGGCACAATGGATAAGAAGAACCCGGCAATCCGCAAATATATCGCACAGCGGGCAGAACTTTTGGGAGCGATCCGCCTGCCGAACAACACATTTAAGAAAAATGCGGGAACAGAAGTGACCGCTGATATTTTATTTCTTCAGAAACGAGACCGCCTGATTGAAACGGAACCGGACTGGCTGTATCTGGAGGTAGACAAAAACGGAATCACGCAGAACCGCTATTTTATACAGCACCCGGAGATGGTTCTTGGGGAAATGGTCATGGAATCCACGCAATACGGAATGGACAGTACCTGCCGACCTTATGCGGACAGCGACCTTGAGACATTGCTGACAGAGGCGATAGGGAATATCCATGCGGAAGTTACAGAGTATGAAACCGAGGAATTAGTGGAGGAAACCGACAATACCATTCCGGCAGATCCGTCTGTTGCCAACTTCTCCTATACGGTTCTGGACGGGCAAATCTATTACCGGGAGAACAGCCGCATGAAACCCGTAGAGCTGTCTGTTACGGGCGTAAACCGTGTGAAAGGCATGATCGCAATCCGGGATTGTGTGAGGGAACTGATCGAATACCAGACGCAAGGGGACAGTGATACAGTCATTGAAGGTCAGCAGAGGAAGTTAAACCGCCTCTATGATGCGTTTCAAAATAAGTACGGGTTGTTAAATGCCAGGGCAAACAGCATGGTCTTTTCCGATGATAACAGTTACCCGCTGCTTTGTTCCCTTGAAATTGTGGCAGAGGACGGGACACTGGAACGCAAGGCAGATATGTTTTATAAGCGTACCATTAAACCCCATGAGGCGGTTACAAGGGTAGATAGCGCCAGTGAAGCATTGTCCCTATCTTTGTCGGAAAAAGCCCGTGTAGACATGGAATATATGTGTTCCCTGACTGGAAAAGACGCAGCCCAAATCGAGCAGGAGTTATCCGGTGTCATCTTCCGCCTGCCGGATATGAGGGGAGATCAGGAGCCGGAGTATGTATCGGAGGACGAATACCTTTCCGGCAATGTTCGTCAGAAGTTACGGGAGGCGAGACTTGCGGCGCAGTCCGATCCGGTGTATGAGAGCAATGTGGAGGCACTCTTAAAGGTGCAACCAAAGGATTTGACCGCATCGGAAATCAGTGTCCGGCTTGGAACCACATGGATTCCAACATCGGACATCGAGGAATTTATGTTCGGGCTTCTGGAAACGCCGAATTATGCAAGGTGGCACATGAAAGTCCAGTTTTTTAAGCTGACCGGAGAATGGCAGATTGAGGGAAAGAGCAATGATAAAGGGAATGTGAGAGCGAACAACACTTACGGAACACACCGTGCCAGTGCTTATAAGATTATCGAGGATACGTTAAATTTAAGAGATACCCGCATTTATGATTATGTGGAGGATGAGGATGGAAAGAAAAAAGCCATCCTGAATAAAAAGGAAACCGCCATCGCACAGGGAAAACAGGACTTGATCAAGCAGGCATTTCAGGACTGGATTTGGAAAGAACCCAAGCGCAGGCAGCGGCTGACGGACTATTATAATGAACATTTCAACGCAATCCGACCAAGAGAATATGACGGGAGTCATTTAAAATTTTATGGCATGAACCCGGAGATTAAGTTAAGGCAGCACCAGAAAAATGGTGTTGCCCGTATTATTTATGGGGGAAATACCCTACTTGCTTATGTGGTAGGTGCAGGTAAAACCTATACAATGGTAGCGGCGGCGATGGAGTGTAAACGGTTGGGACTATGCAATAAGTCAATGATTGTTGTGCCGAACCACATCATTGAGCAGTTTGCGGCGGAGTGGCTGCAATTATATCCGGCAGCGAATCTCCTTGTGGCAACGAAGAAAGATTTTGAGACGAAGAACCGGAAGAAATTTTGTGCAAGGATAGCGACCAGCGATATTGATGCGGTTATCATCGGGCATAGCCAGTTCGAGAAAATCCCTTTAAGCGTAGAACGTCAGCAGAGAATGTTGGAGCGTCAGCTTGATGAGATCGTAGACGGGATTGCAGCGGCAAAGGGCAGGAGCGGCAGCCGGTTTACCGTCAAACAGTTAGAAAAAACGAAAAAAGGACTGGAGGGGAAATTAAAGAAGTTAAATGATCAGAGCAGGAAAGACGATGTTGTGACCTTTGAGGAATTGGGGATTGACCGTCTGTTTGTGGACGAGGCGGATTCGTACAAGAATCTTTACCTTTACACTAAAATGAGGAATGTAGGAGGCGTTGCACAGACCGAGGCGCAGAAGTCATCGGATATGTTTATGAAATGCCAGTACCTTGATGAAGTGACTGGTGGAAAAGGCGTGATTTTCGCAACTGGAACCCCCGTGAGTAACAGTATGGTAGAGTTATATACCATGCAGAGATACTTGCAATATCATACGCTGGAGCGGAATTATTTACAGTATTTTGATGCATGGGCATCCACTTTTGGGGAGACAGTAACCGCTATCGAACTGGCACCGGAGGGGACAGGGTATCGCCTGAAAACGAGATTTGCGAAATTCTATAACCTGCCGGAGCTAATGCAGATGTTCCGGGAGGTGGCGGACATACAGACCGCCGATATGCTGAAACTCCCGGTGCCGGAGACACAGTACCGGGTTGTCAGCGTAAAGCCGAGCAAAATGCAGGAGGATATGGTAACGGAACTTGGGAACCGTGCAGAACGTGTCCGGAATGGCATGGTCAATCCGAGGGAAGATAATATGCTGAAAATTACCAATGATGGGCGGAAACTGGCGTTAGACCAAAGGCTTGCAAATGAAATGCTGCCAGATGAGGCGGAGAGCAAAGTCAATGCCTGTGTCGGGGAGGTATACCGATTTTGGGAGGAGGGAAAGGAGAAAAAATTGACACAGTTATTGTTTTGTGATTTGTCTACTCCGAAAAACGACGGGACATTCAGTGTCTACAATGATGTAAGGGATAAGCTGATCGCAAAGGGTATCCCGCCGGAGGAGATTGCATTTATCCATGATGCAAATACCGATGTGAGGAAAAAAGAACTGTTCTCAAAAGTGAGGAGAGGTGCTGTCCGTATTCTGATGGGCAGCACTTTTAAAATGGGAGCCGGGACGAATGTGCAGAATTTAATTATCGCCAGCCATGATTTGGACTGTCCGTGGCGTCCGAGAGATCTGGAGCAGCGGGCCGGAAGAACGATCCGGCAGGGCAACCAGAATCCGAAAGTGGATATTGTACGGTATGTGACGGAGGGAACCTTTGACGCTTATCTGTATCAGGTCATTGAGAACAAGCAGAAATTTATCAGCCAGATCATGACATCAAAAAGCCCTGCACGGAGCGTGGAGGACATTGATGAGGTGGCGTTATCCTATGCAGAGATCAAGGCGCTTGCTACCGGAAACCCGTATATAAAGGAAAAGATGGACTTGGATATTCAAGTGTCCAAACTTCAGTTACTAAAGCAGAGTTTTCTAAGTCAGCGGTATGAAATGGAGGATAAGGTAACGAAATATTTTCCATCGGAAATCCGGCAGGAAGAACAGCGGATTGTGGATTACGAGGCAGACATTGCACAGGTAAAGGCGCATACGCCGCCAGACCGTGAGACATTTCCGCCTATGCAGATCAACGGGGAGATGTACCACGAGAAAAAAGAGGCAGGGCAGGCGATTATTACAGCCTGCAAAACCATGACTTCTCCGGAGCCAGTACCGCTTGGAGCATACCGGGGGCTTTCAATGGAACTCTACTATAATACGTTCAGTAAGGAATTTGTCATCGCTTTAAAGGGAAAGCGGACGCACCGTGTAGCGTTGGGGACGGATATTTACGGGAATATTACCCGTCTGGACAACGAGATTGAGAAGTTTTCCGATAACCTGTCACGCAGCCAGGAGCGTCTGGAGACGTTGAAAGCGCAGCTTGAAACTGCAAAGGTGGAGGCGGTCAAAGCGTTCCCACAGGAGCAGGAACTGGCAGAAAAGACAGAGCGGCTCGGAGAATTAAACGCTTTGCTTGATGTGGGAAAGAGCGATAAGGTCATGCTGGACGAGGAGCCGGACGAGGGAGAACCGGAGCCGGAGCGAAAGAGGGCAGTGCCGGAGCGGTAGATTTATGCGGTATCGGGGAGCCGATACCGTGGTACATAGTATTGATAAAATCATATTTACATTTTTTTTGACACTATAAATAAAAACAAAAACAAAATAATATTATTTAAAAACAAAAACAAGAATTTCAATCACAAATACATTGACTATAATAACGATGTGACGTATAATAATTACGAAAGGAGTGGAATCGTATTGTATACCGAAATCGTTAAGATAATAGAAGGTGGAATGTTAGGAGATAAAGAAAAAGTACAGAATTATGCACTTGTTCTTGCTGATAATCTTGAAAAAGAGGGGGAAAAGGCTCTTTCAAATAAAATCCGTGCAGTGATAGCAAAAAGGAAGAGAGGATTAACATCCCTAGATAGTTTTGCAACAAAACCAGTAGATACGGAAAGCCGTATGGAGATTGTGGAAATAACGACTCCGCAAATATTTAAAGAGAATATTGTGTTAAGTCGTTATGTTGAGGAAGAATTGCAAGATTTTATAGAGTGTTATGAAAACCGGGATGAGTTAATTAAAGTAGGGATAGAGGTGTCAAATTCACTTTTATTATATGGTCCACCTGGATGTGGTAAAACAACAGTAGCACAATATATTTCTAGTGTGACGGAATTACCATTGGTTACTGCAAGATTGGATGGTTTGATTTCTTCTTTACTAGGGAGTACTGCTAAAAATATCCGAAAGATTTTTGATTATGCATCTAAGAGGGAATGCATTTTGTTTTTGGATGAATTTGATGTCATTGCAAAACTAAGAGATGATAAGAATGAATTAGGAGAATTAAAACGTGTTGTTAATAGTCTTATACAAAATATAGATGGGCTTAACAATGATAGCATTTTAATCGCAGCAACTAATCATCACGAATTATTAGATCCGGCAATATGGCGTAGATTTGCTAAAGTAATTACATTGGAGAAACCACAGAATGAGGAAATAGGAAGGCTATTGCAGATTTACTTAAGGAATTATGAAAATAGTATTTTAAAAAGTGATAAGAAGCTTTGGAATTTAGAAATGGCGTTTAATGGGTTCAGTCATTCCGATATAAAGACAACGGTTAATAATACTATTAAAACTGCAATTATTAAGAAGAAAAATAATATTAATGGATGTGATATCTTAAAGGAAATTTATTTTCACAAAAAACATAGTGTTGAGGATGAGGCAGATTTTATAAGATTTTTGTTAAAATATGGTGCAACACATAAGGAAATAAATGATAGTTTGGATATTTCGATGCGAAAAGTACAGGAAATTTCAAAAGAAATGAAAGGGGAAGTGTAAATGGAAAAAGACAAATTACCGATAAAATTTTTTGCTACTAGAGAAGTGGATGAGTTAAGAATAGAAGGAAATAGAAATACTGAGAAGCCAAAATGGGTGTTAAGAGGGGAGGAGTTGAAAAATCGAGCAGACTATTTAAAACTGGCATTAGATGATATAGAAGATGATATGCGAAAGAGGAAAGATTCACCGGTTCCGTTTTCATTTATTGCAAGACTTCAGGAAGATGCTACTGCAAAATCGAAGAGAAAAGATATTTCAAATTTCTTTCAACCAAAAAAAATCGGAGGTGTAATTGGACTTACAGCAACAAATAAATTGATTGTTTCCTTTGATTCTTTGGATGAATTTAAAGAAATATCAGATCGTTTGAAGAACTATGAAAGCAATGATTATGCAATTTCATGCATTGAAGATTTTGAAGAATATGTACCGTCTGTTGCTATAGCTGATGATGCATGCAATTATAAAGTTAAACTGGTTGACTATCAGAATTACGAACAAAATTTAGCTATGAGGCATTTGTTTGAACATATTTTGGAAAGTAAAGAAATCGAATATATAAGGACAGATTATTCGGAAGAATTTTATATATATAAATTGAAGAATATTACAAATTCAGTCTTGGACGAATTTGAAGAATCGGATATTTTTAATGCTTTGTTTTCGGTTGAGCCAATGCCAAAATATGTTGTTTCTTTAGATGGTATGGATGATAAAAATGATATTCCTATAAATGAACCAGATGATACGAAAAATTATATGACAATAGGTATTTTAGATAATGGTGTAGCAAAAATTCCTCATTTGACTCCGTGGATGGAAATTGAACGATGGTCACCATATCCAGAAACTAGCATTAATCCAACACATGGAACTTTTGTTGCTGGTGTAGCATTGTACGGTGATGATTGTGAAGGAAAGAAATGGGTAGATCATAAGGGATTGAAAGTCTTTGATGCAACTGTTTTTCCAGACACGACAAAAGAAGGATTAGATGAGGATGAGCTGATCGCCAATATAAAAGAAGCTGTTAGATTATATCATGATAAAGTAAAGATTTGGAATTTATCCATCTCGATTACAAGACCTGTAACCGATACAAAGTTTTCTGATTTTGCGATTGCTTTGGATGCTATACAAGATGAATATAATGTATTAATTTGTAAATCAGCAGGGAATTGTCGAAATTTTGAGAAAAATCGTCCGAAAGGAAGAATTCACGAAGGCGCAGATTCAGTTCGCTCTTTGGTAGTAGGTTCAATTGCTCATGATAAAGGTAAGTATGATTATTCTGAAATCAATGATCCATCCATATTTTCAAGAGTAGGGCCGGGACCAGAGTTTATCATAAAACCAGAAATATCTCATTATGGTGGAAATGCCGGGGTTAATCCAAAAGGCGAAACAGTAACAACTGGGGTAAAGTCCTTTTCAAAAGACGGTGGATTGGCAACAAGTGTAGGAACAAGTTTTTCCACACCTAGGATTACATCATTAGCAGCAGGGGTACAGCAGGAACTAAGTGAAGAATTTGATCCGCTTTTATTGAAGGCATTAATTACACATTCTGCATCTTATCCAATAGGAATGACCGTACCAGTAACAGAAAGGACAAAACAGGTAGGTTTCGGACTCCCTAAAACAGTACCAGAAATAATTTATAACTCTCCATATGAGGCAACACTTATATTGAGAGATAATCTGGCAAAAGGAGATAAGATTGACATTATGGATTTCCCTATGCCACAATGTTTAATTAAGGATGGATATTATACAGGGCAAATTATTGCAACATTAGTATACGATCCCATCTTAGATCCATCACAAGGAATAGAATATTGTCAATCAAATTTGGATGTTAAATTTGGTTCATATGATGCAAAGGTGGAGAGAGATATTAATCAAAGACATATTCTTAATCCAGTTGGAAGAAAAGGGGCTCAAAATCTTTTTAGAGGCAGTGTGTTTAGTAAAACAAAAATGAAAAACAAAACTGGAGATTTTGCATTGAGAGAACGCTTACAGATACAATATGGTGATAAATATTATCCAGTAAAAAAGTATGCTATTGATTTATCTGAATTGACAGATCAGAGAAAAATCGATTATTTATCGAGCGATAAAAAATGGTTTTTATTTTTACAAGGTGTATACCGAGAGCATATAGAAAGAATGGCTCAGTTAGAATCTTTCCAATTAAGTCAAGAATTTTGTTTGATTATAACGATTAGAGATCCTTATCATAAAGAGAAAGTATATGATAAGGTAACACAAAAATTGGATGAATACAATTTCTGGCATTCTAATATTAAAGTTGCAGCAGATATTAACGTCCCGCTATAAACTTTTAGTTGTATAAAATTTACATAGCCGATTGGTTTTCAAAAATGAGAATCAGTCGGCTATTTTTATGCCCGGCTATTTAAAATGCCGCAAGAAATATCCACTCATGGGCAGGAAAGGAAGTGAAATTTATGCCATATATCGCACCGGAAGTTGTGCGGGAAGTGAAACGAATGGACTTGCTGACGTATCTGAAGAACTATGAGCCATACGAGCTTGTGCATTTCTCCGGCAACACCTACACTACTAAAACCCATGACAGTTTAAAGATTTCAAACGGAAGGTGGATGTGGTGGAGTCAGGGAGTGGGCGGCAGGTCAGCCCTCGATTATCTCATAAAAGTGAGAGATTACAGTTTTATGGAGGCGGTAGAGTTGATTGCAGGACAGGCGGCGATACAGCCGCCTGTCGCATTACCAGCCGAAAAAACAAAAGAGAAGAAACTGCTTTTACCAAAAGAAAAACGCTATCTGACCAACGTGGTTTCCTATCTGAAAGGACGTGGGATTGATACGGAACTGATTGAATTTTGTATCAGGACAGGGCGTGTATACGAGAGCGAATACCACCATAATGCGGTCTTTGTCGGCATGGATCAGGCGGGGAAACCAAAGTATGCGGCGCTTCGGGGAATCGGTACAGATTTCATCGGGGAGGCAAGCGGGAGCGATAAGAATTATTCTTTCTCCATTCCGGCAGATGGCGAGTGCAGCACCGTCCATTTGTTTGAATCCGCTATTGACCTGTTATCCTATGCCACTTTGAAAAAAATGGAGGGGCAAAAGTGGCAGGCGGAACATCTTTTATCCCTTGCCGGAGTGTATCAGCCAGCGAAAGAAATTGAGAAAAGCAAGGTTCCGGCAGCGCTTACCCGGTTCCTGAAAGAATATCCGGAAGTGAAAAGTATCGTTTTCCATTTGGATAATGACCGGACAGGGAGGCTTGCGACAGAGGCAATACGGACAGTGCTGCCGGAGAAATACCACACGGAAGATAAGCCGCCGCCAAGAGGTAACGATTATAATGATGCCCTCTGTATCCGATTGGGAATCCGGCAGACGAAGCGGGCGAAAAAGAGTGAAAGGAGCCATGAGCGTTGAAACTGAAAGAATATGACGTGACAATCACGGAAACCTTGCAGATGACCATACCGATCCGGGCGGCGAGCAGGGCGGAGGCGGAGGAACGTGCCGAGGCAGAATGGAACCAGAGCAAGTATGTGTTAGGTGCAGAGCAGTTTGTGGGAGCAGATTTCCATGCAGAGGAACGAAGAAAGGAGAGGACGTATGAACGGTAAAAAAGAGGAATACAGCATGAAAACAATCAAATATGAACTGAAATTGATTTTTAAAACAAAGATTGCCATTGGTGCGGGGAGCAGAGAAGAAATCGAAAAAGTGCTGCAGGAAATGATTGATTCCGGGGAACTGTTGGACGTAAGGAAAGAGGAATTTTATGGAGTTGTGGTGGAAGAACAGGGGGAACGCAACTGTCCGGGAAACTGTGACAACTGCCAGTATCTTTGTCCAAAGGACGAAGATTGCTTGATGGATGATCTGGATGATTCTTGTGAAAAGTGTGAATACCGATGCAGGAAATGCGGCGGCTGTACCATGAAAAAAGATGATATATGTGGCGAGGCTGAGTGTAAAAAGTGTCATTGGCGCTGTCCGGAGTGTGGGAAGTGCAGCCACCCGGAGGGCGAAAAAATTCCGTAAAAACTGTTTGTTTTCGGATGGTAAATGCCGATACCCGAAGCGGTTACGCAAGGAGTGCGGCAATACACAATACCAGCAAGCAACGCCTTTGGATAGCCTGCCTTAAAAGCGGACTATCTAAAGGCAGCTTGTTAGGGGAAACCCCTAATACCCTTTCAATAGAGGAGGACTGTTATGCGAGTTGAATTAGAGAGTACACATAAAAGCAAAAGATGCAAAAGGATGGTGAAATATCATCAGATAAAGGAGAAGCAAAAGAAGAAGAGAGGTGGTCAGCTTGGGAACAAATAAAGTATTTGCGGAAGGCATCGTGCAGAATATTAAAGAATATCTTCCAGACGAATTTCAGGATGTGGAATGTACTGTAGTAGAAAGTCAAAAAAATAATGGAACCATTATGACCGGAGTCAACTTTGGTATGCCAGACAAAAGTATTAGTTCGACTATTTATACAGATCCATTTTATGATGAAATCAGACATGGCAAATCTATAGAAACGGTTATGAAAGAAATAGCAGATTTCTTTTTGAAAGTCAATGAAAGACATAATATTGTAGACAAGGTTGATTTTCTGGAATATGAAACAGTGAAACATTATATTGAGCCGGTATTGGTCAATCAAAAAGCAAATCAAAGAATGTTGTACCGAATGCCTTATAAGAGGGTGCAAGATCTGGCAGTGATTTATAAAATCGTATTTCCCTATGATGTGGGCAGAGCAAGCATGAATATTACAAATGAAATGATAAAGGCGTGGAAGATACCTTTGCCGGAAATTCATAAGGTAGCATTTGAAAATGGTGTGCGGAGGCATCCGGCGGTTTTACAGAGCATGGAAACAGTGATTCAGGGGATTCAATTTAATAAGACACCAACAGAAAATTTAATGAACGAAAATGAAAAAATGGATTATGATGAATTATTTGTTCTGTCCAATTCGGATCAGACAAACGGTGCTACGGTATTGATTTACCCGGATATATTAAAAAGGATAGATGAAAAATTTGATGGGGGATGTTATATTTTGCCGTCATCTGTGCATGAGTGCATTGTTGTTCCGAAAAATTTAGGAATGACTCCGAAAGAATTAGGAAAACTGGTGAGAGAAGTAAATGCCTCTGAAGTAGCCAGAGAGGAAGTGCTGTCAGACCGGGTGTATGAATATGACCGGGTAAGAAACTGTCTTAGTCAGGTGGAGGCATCCATAGAAAAAGAAAGGAATATGGAGCGATGAGAAAAAGAAATATACCGATTTTATTTCGGCTCAACAAGAAAGAAGCAGAGAGCCTTGATAAAAAAGTGAGAAAAAGTGGATTGAACCGCGAGGCGTATTTGCGTCAGGTCATCAACGGTGTGGTTCCAAGGGACGCACCACCGCCGGATTATTACTCCATGATGCGGGAACTGAATAAGATTGGAAACAATTTAAATCAGATTGCACAGAAAGCACATACTCTGAATGTGATTGATGTACAGCGTTACGATCAGAATATGCGAGCGTTTGAAAAGACGGTAGCGAAAATTACAGAGGCGGTCATTCTTCCAGAGAAAGTGGAAGGGCAGTAAAGATGGCAACTACTTCAATCTGGAGTGTCAAAGGATGGCTTGGAAAAGTTGTTGTCTATGTGGAAAATCCGGAAAAGACAGAAAATCCTGATTTTGTGGAAACACCGGATATGTCAGAACAAGACACACAGGGACTGACAGATGTTATTGCGTATGCGGTAAATGAAGAAAAGACCAGACGTAAGAACAAATCAGGGGAAGGTGACAGTATTGATAATGAATCTGAAATAATTATGCAGCAGTATGTTTCTGGTATCAACTGTACACCGACTACTGCACGTAGTGAGATGATGGCAGTCAAAAAAAGGTATGGAAAAGACGAAGGTATTATGGCATTTCATGGATACCAGTCTTTTGCACCGGGGGAATGTACTCCGGCGATGGCACATGAGATAGGCGTGAAGCTGGCAGAAGAATTATGGGGAGAGCGTTTTCAAGTGCTTGTGGCAACACATTTGGACAAAGCACACCATCTTCATAATCATTTTGTGGTTAATTCTGTTTCGTTTGCTGACGGACGCAGATATCACCGTACCAATCAGGATTATCGGGATATGCGGAATGTGTCCGACAAGCTGTGCGGGGAGTATAGATTGTCCGTTATCGAAAATCCAAAAGCAGGAAAGGCAAAGCATTATGGAGAATGGAGAGCGGAGCAGGAGGGCAGACCGACTTACCGGGGATTGATTAAAGCTGATGTGGATGAAGCAATCGAGATGGCAAGAACAGAAAAACAGTTTTTTCATTACCTGAAGGAAAAGGGCTATTCCTTTAAGTTTGGAAAAGATATTACTATTTGTCCGCAAGGCAGAGAAAGAGGAGTAAAGCTTGCCCGTAACTTCGGAGAGAATTATACTCTTGAGGCTATTCGCCAGAGATTATTGGAACAGTCCAATGAAAAGTCAGCAATACAAAGAATGGAACATGAACCACAGAAAAAAACGTATGTGGTTCGGATGTATGGAACGTTGCCAGTCAGACGAAAAATCGGAGGACTGCGGGGATTATATTTTCACTATTGTTATCTGTTGGGGATATTTCCAAAGAACAGACCGCCCGTTAATCCAAAGCAGCTCCATTTTTTATTGCGGGAAGATTTAAGAAAATTAGATACGATTTCAAAAGAGACAAGGCTTCTCTGCCGTTATCACATTGATACAGCAGAGGAGCTTTTTTCGTTGAAAGAAAGGTTGCAGGGGCAGATGACACAGCTTGCGGACACAAGAAAACATTTGCGATACCAAAGCCGCAGTATTAAGGATGAAGATAAGCTGTCTGGAATTAAGGCAGAGATTTCATCTTTGACGGAGCAGATTGGTACGCTCAGAAAGGAGGTGATGCTCTGTGACGGAATCGCTGCACGTTCCGGTGTAATGAAAGAAAAATTACAGATTGTGCGGCAGGAAAATAATCAGAAGAAGGAGGATAAAAGCCATGAACACATCAGGCGAAGCCGCTGATCAGGTGGTGAGGATGTCATTAGAGGTAGGAGAAGCTGCATTAAAGATATCCGGTGCCGGGGCAAAACAGCTTGCTGTACTTTTGTATGCTGTCTTGAAAGAACAGAAAAAGACAAGAGGAAGGGCAAGGCTGGAAACTCTTGTACGGTCAGGGAAACCGCTGACAGTGTTTTCCGTAAAGGAAAGTGATCTGAAGAAATTTGTGCAGGAGGCAAAACGCTATGGAATCCTATACTGTGCAGTGCGTAATCCTAAAGGGAGCAGTGACGGTATGGTGGATATTATGGTGAAAGAAGAGGATGCGCCACGTATCAATCGAATTGTGGAACGTTTTCAGTTTGCATCAGTTAGTGAAGCAGCAAAAATTAAAACGGAAATTCAAAAAGCAAGAGAAGAAAAAAATCATCTGTCCAAAGAAAAAACAAAGGAGAATGTCACGAAAGACGGGAAGCCTGTGCCAGAGAAAGACAGACCGGATAAATCACAAGAGGATAAACTTATGGAAGAATTATTGGGTGATCCGGTAAGGAAAGAGAAAAAGCAGCAAAACCCCTCTTTGGCAGAGACAGAGAAATCCCATCAGTCCGAGCCTACATCAGAGAAGCACAGAATAACCGCCGAGGGTACTTCTAAGTTTTATACGACTGGCACACCGAAAAAATATTCTGTACGTGAAGAATTAAAAGAAATTCAGGCAACGAGGAAGAAAGAAGCGGAGAAAACGAGACAAGATATTGTTTCAAAAGGAGTAAAGCCCAAGAACCAGAGGCAGATACAACACAAACAGCCACAGATAAGAAAAAAGACGAGAAAAGTGAAAGAGAGGTAGTTATATATGGAGAATAATTTTGATGCAATGTTAAATGTTGCGGCAGTACCGCAGGATGATCAAACAGCAGCCTTTGTTGCGGAAAGTAAAAATAATCGGAATTTTTGTTATGAGAGATCGGCACAGATTACAGAGGCAGTGGCTGCGGACAGTCAACTGTTTCAAAAGTATCTGGATGTGCAGAGTCGGTTTGACCATTACACAGCCAACAATGCCTTGTTGATTCTTGCACAGAATCCAGAGGCACAGAAACTGGGCGATTGTGGATATTGGAGAGGACAGGGCGGTTATGTTAAGAGGAAGGAAATGAAGAATCCGGTCTTAATTATGGAGCCGGGAAAAGAGTACGAAAGAGAAGATGGAAGTATTGGAACATATTACAATGCAAAGAAACTTTATGATATTTCCCAGACAACAGTCAGGGCGAAGCAGGAACCACAGACAAATATGGATGAAAGACTGCTAATCAGAGCGTTAATCAGCAATCCTCCAGTTAATATTGTTGGTGCAGAGCCGGACCAGATGCCGGAAGATAAAGGTGCATTGTTTGAACCGGAAGAAGGTTGTATTTATGTGAGAAAAGGAATGGATGCACAACAGATTTTCCGTAGTCTGACACCGGAACTTGCCTTCGCCGGATTCGCAGAGGGAAATAAGAATTATGACCGTAATGAAGACTCTTTTTATGCGTATTGTGCGTCCTATATGCTCTGTAAGAAATATGGTATTGATACGCAGGGATTTAATTTCCATGATGTACCAGAATTTTTGGCAGGTATGGAACCGCAGGAAGTCAGAGCAGAACTTTCTAAAGCACGTGATGCGGCATATGCCATTTCTTCCCGTATGGCAAAGGTGTTAAACCAGAACCGTATACAGAATAACCGTCAACAGTCACAGCAGCACCGGGAGGAAGCAAGATGAGTGAGGAAAAGAAAACGCTTGAGCTTGATAAGTATGAGTGTGGTGTGATTTTCCATTCTCTCAAAGATAAGAGAAATGCCATGCTGAAAGAAAATAAGCCGACAGATGCAGTGGATGATGTGCTGATGAAAGTTATAGAGCTAATCGAGGAACCACAGGGGAAGGAAAGAAGAGGACATTGGCGTCATGAAGAGCGGTGAGAAAAAGACAGAGCGGATACTGGCGGTGTTAGGGATACTTCCGGTTATATGGATTGCTCTGCTTATCGCACCATATGTAAAAGGAGGTCTGCCGGAAATCATGCAGCAATTCACGCAGGCAATCAATGAACCATTCCATATTGTGATATGTGAGGACAGCGTAAAAACTGTCCTTATTTTTCTGTCTTCATATGGTATGGGAATTGGTATTTATTTTTCCACACGCAGAAATTACCGGAAAGGAGAGGAACATGGTTCTGCAAAATGGGGCGAAGCACAGGAAGTTAATAAAAGATACGCAGATAAGGACTTTTCTGCCAATAAGATAATGACCATGCATGTGCGGATTAGTTATAATATGCGGAAACATATGCGAAATGTACTGACTATTATCATAGGTGGTGCAGGTTCCGGTAAGACAAGATTTTATGCGAAACCGAACCTGATGCAGGCAAATACATCCTTTGTAGTGTTAGATCCTAAAGGGGAAAATTTAAGAGACACCGGACATCTTCTGGAAGAAAAAGGTTACGAAGTCCGGGTGTTGGATCTGATCTGCATGGGAAAAAGTCATTGCTATAATCCGTTTGTGTATTTGAAAGATGATAATGATGTGCAGAGACTTGTGACAAACTTATTTAAGGCAACGACACCGAAAGGCAGCCAGAGCAATGATCCTTTTTGGGATACGGCTGCATCTATGCTGTTGCTTGCTATTATCTTTTTCTTAAAATATGAAGCTCCTGAAGAGGAACAGAATTTCCCGATGGTTATGGAACTTTTGCGGGCAGGAGATGTAAGAGAGGAGAATGACGAGTATCAGTCACCGCTGGATGAACTATTTGAACGTCTGGAAATGCGGGAGCCGGAACACATTGCTGTAAAATATTATAAGGATTACCATTCCGGCAGTGCGAAAACATTGAAATCCATACAGATTACGCTGGCAGCAAGGCTGGAAAAATTTAATTTATCGAGCCTCGCTGCATTGACAGCTACAGATGAATTGAATCTGCCATCATTGGGAGAAAGGAAAGTAGCTTTATTTGCGTTGATACCGGATAACGATACCAGTTATAATTTTCTGATATCTATCTTATACACACAGTTATTTCAGCAGTTATTTTATCTTGCAGACCATAAATATGGAGGCAGGCTTCCTGTGCATGTGCATTTTCTGATGGATGAGTTTGCGAACGTTTCCCTGCCGGATGATTTTGACAAGATACTGTCTGTCATGCGGTCGAGGGAAGTCAGCGTGTCCATTATCTTGCAAAATATGGCACAGCTAAAGGCATTGTTTGAAAAACAATGGGAAAGTATTGTGGGAAACTGTGATGAATTTCTGTATCTTGGCGGTAACGAGCAGGGAACACATAAGTATGTGAGTGAGCTGCTTGGAAAAGCGACCATTGACATGAATACTTATGGAAAGTCTACCGGGCATTCTGGAAACTATTCTACGAATTATCAGATATCGGGGCGTGAGCTTTTGACGCCGGATGAAGTGCGTATGCTGGATAACCGCTATGCGCTTCTTTTTATCCGGGGAGAACGTCCGGTGATGGATGAAAAATATGATATTTTAAAGCATCCAAATGTAGCACTGACTACGGATGGAAATGGAAAGCCATACCGCCATGGTGAAGTATCTCAGGCGGTAGCGGAAATAACACTTGCCGATAGTCTGGAAGGCGAGGTAATTCCTGAACAGACAGAAATAGATTCATTTGAACTTTTATCTGAAGAAGACTTAGAAATGTTATATAAAAACAAGGAGGACGCAGATTAATGAGCGTATTGAGAATAAATAAAACATTGCAAAAAGACAGAAAAGAGAGTGTGGGAAAATATCCGATGGGAAGGAGAATGAAACAAGGATTTTTATTGTATGTTACGGCGGTTTTTGTGATGACTATAGGAACAGTGACAGTATTTGCCGCAGATGATCCGCTGACAGTTATTAATAATCTGTCTACTTTTATCTTCGGATTGATTCGTGCTATTGGAATGATTTTGTTGGGATTTGGTATTGTGCAGGTAGGATTATCTTTGAAATCCCATGATCCGAGCCAGAGGGCAAATGGTTTTCTGACTCTTGCCGGAGGCGTTATTATTACGTTCGCAAAAGAGATTTTGACGATGATTGCCGGATAGAGAAGTATAGGAAACTTTAGAAAATGAAAGGGCGGGCAGAAGAGAGCTGTCCGTCCGGAATAAAGGCAGGAGGTGTAAAAAGTGTCAGATAACTGGGTTGTCCAGAATTTACAAAATGCATTGAACACATGGAACGAAAAACTGGCGGAGATATGGATGATTATCACACAGTCCCCGGAGACATTTAAGGGAGGCGGAATATGGAGCGTCATTGTCAGTATTCATGGTGCGCTGCAGGCAATCGGCTATGCGCTTTTGGTATTATTTTTTGTAGTCGGTGTGGTAAAGACCTGCGGTAGTTTTACAGAGGTAAAAAAGCCGGAACATGCTGTGAAGCTGTTTATAAGATTTGCCCTTGCAAAGGGTGCCATTACTTATGGATTGGAATTGATGATGGCGCTCTTTAAAATTGTACAGGGGATCATCAGTACGATTATGAACGCTGCCGGATTCGGGAATGCATTGCAGACGATGCTTCCGTTAAAGATTATAGATGCAGTGGATGACTGCGGATTTTTTGAGAGGATTCCTTTGTGGGCAGTTACACTGATTGGCGGTCTTTTTGTAACGGTATTGAGCTTTATTATGATTATGAGTGTGTATGGAAGATTTTTTCGCTTGTACTTATATACTGCCATTGCCCCGGTCCCGCTGTCGGCGTTTGCAGGAGAACCGTCACAAAGTATAGGAATAAGTTTTCTAAAATCTTATGCGGCAGTCTGTCTGGAGGGAGCGATTATTGTACTTGCGTGTATTATATTTTCTGTGTTTACAACATCGCCGCCAGTGGTTGATCCGGATGCAGCAGTAGTTACAATGGTATGGAAGTATATCGGAGAGCTGATCTTCAATATGCTTGTATTGGTCGGTGCAGTTAAGATGTCAGACCGGGTAGTACGGGAAATGATGGGATTATAGGAGGTAGAAGAAAGAGTTGGAAGTAAAAATTAACCGGGAAATCCGGAATTATACGGAAAGTATTTTTTTTGGACTGTCTTTGCGGCAGTTCTTTTTTTCGGTATTAGCCTGCGGTGTTGCTGTCGGGCTGTATTTTTTATTGCGCCCATATATGGGAATGGAAAGCACAAGCTGGATGTGCGTGCTTGGTGCGGCGCCTTTCGCAGGGATGGGATTCTTCCGATATCATGGGATGAATGCCGAACAATTTGCGTGGGCATGGATCAAATCGGAAATCCTGATGCCTAAAAAATTGGTATTTCAGGCGGAAAATATTTATTACGAAGCATTGAAGCCATGTATTGAAAAGAAAAAGAAAGAGGCGGTGAAAGAGCATGATTAAAACATTGAATAATATTTTTAAGCAGGACAAGGAACGATTTGTGATTCCCCGTAGTGTACAGCAGGCAATTCCGATCCAGGCGATCTGGAAAGATGGGATTTTTAAAGTCGGGAAAAATAAGTTTTCCTGTACCTTCAAATTTGTGGATATTAATTATCAGGTAGCAAGTAAAGAAGATAAAGAAGCAATGTTTTTAGAGTACAGTGAGCTTCTTAATTCTTTTGACAGTGGAGTTACTTTCAAAATTACCATTAACAGCCGACGACTGAATCAGCAGGACTTTGAAAATGCTATTTTGATCCCTATGCAGGAAGACGGACTGAATCCGTATCGGGAAGAATATAACAATATGCTTATGGATAAGGCAACCGGAGCTAATCGTATGGTATTGGAAAAATATGTGACAGTGTCAGCGTATAAAAAAACAGTAGAAGAAGCGAGAACTTATTTTAATCGTGTTGGAGTGGAACTTGCAGCACATTTTTCAAGACTTGGATCGAAAAGCGTGAGTCTGGATGCAACTGATAAACTTCGTATACTGCATGATTTTTACCGGACTGGTGAAGAGACTTCATTTCGATTTGATCTATCAGAAACCATGAGAAAGGGACATAGTTTTAAAGATTTTATTTGCCCGGACAGCTTTGAATTTGAAAAGGATTATTTTCGCATGGGAGACCGTTTCGGGCGTGTGATATTTCTGCGGGAATATGCGTCTTACATCAAGGATGATATGATTGCGGAAATGACAGATATCAGCCGTAATCTTATGATGAGTATTGATATCATACCAGTGCCTACAGATGAAGCAGTGCGAGAGGTTGAAAGCCGTCTGTTGGGAGTAGAAACAAATATCACGAACTGGCAGCGGAGGCAGAACGCTAATCAGAATTATTCTGCTGTAGTTCCGTATGACATGGAGCAGCAGAGAAAAGAAAGCAAAGAGTTTATGGATGATCTGACTACTCGTGACCAGAGGATGATGTTCGGGGTCGTAACACTGGTGCATACAGCAGATACGAAGAAGCAGTTGGATACGGATACAGAGACACTGCTTGCACTTGGAACAAAGCATATGTGTCAGTTTTCTGTTTTGAAATATCAGCAGATGGACGGATTAAATTCAGCATTACCTATTGGACACCGGAAAATTAATGCAGTCCGTACACTAACCACAGAGAGCCTTGCAGTGTTAATGCCGTTCCGGGTACAGGAAATCATGGATGAAGGAGGAATTTACTGTGGAGAAAATGCAATCTCTCATAACCTGATTCTATGTAATAAGGCAAAACTGTTAAACCCGAACTCATTTCTGCTTGGTGTGCCGGGCAGTGGAAAGTCTTTCAGTGCAAAAATGCTGATTGTATTTCTTGCTCTTGCAACGGGTGATGATATTCTGATTTGTGATCCAGAGCGTGAATACGCTTCGCTTATTGAGGCAATGGGTGGTGAAGTTATCCGTATTGCGGCAGGCAGTCGTGATCATATCAATGCCATGGACATGGTAGAAGGATATGGAGATGGAGGAAACCCGGTGAGTGATAAGTCAGAGTTTGTTTTATCACTATTTGAACAGTTGGAAAAAAATGGTGTCAGTGCGAAAGAAAAATCCCTGATCGACCGTTGTACCGGAAATGTATATGAATCCTATCAGAATGGAGGCAGAGTGCCGACCTTATGTGTGCTGCGTGAGGAACTGTTAAAACAGCCAGAGAAAGAAGCAAAAGATCTCGCTCTTGCATTGGAACTGTTTACAAGTGGAAGCCTTGATGCGTTTGCTCATGAGAGCAATGTGGATGTGAATAACCGCATGGTGGTTTATGACATCATGGACTTGGGGAAACAGTTGAAAACAATGGGGCTTTTAGTGATCACTGATGCTATGTTAAATCGTGTGACGGAGAACTGGAAGAAGGGAAAGCGTACGCATATTTTTCTGGATGAGTTCCATGTTGTTTTTGAAAACGAGTATTCCGGAGCTTTTTTTAACTCTGCATGGCGTCGCTTTCGTAAGAGAAATGCATTCCCGAACGCTATCACACAGAATGTAGAGTATTTGTTAGATTCTGTGCTTGCAAGTACCATGTTGTCAAACAGTGAGTATATCGTTATGTTGAATCAGGCAGCGTCTGACCGTCAGAAGTTAGCAGAGCTATTGAATATATCTAACGAGCAGATGAGCTATATCACAAATGCAGATGCAGGATGTGGTCTGATTAAGTACGGGAGTTCCCTTGTGCCATTCGTAAATAAATTTCCGAGAAATACAAGCCTTTATAAACTGATGACCACAAAACCGGGAGAGGATAGTGCAAACCGGAATAGGCAGTAATCCCGGAAAAGGAACGATAGGAGAATCGAAAGATGATGGGAAAGAAAATCAAAACCCGACAAGTCCATAAGGATATAAAAATGTTGGATAAGGTGGTCATAAGTACGGAACATATGAAACGTACTTATGTACGCACCAAAGACAGTGCAGAGCGGACGCCGGAATCTCAGAATGAGACTCCGGCGGAGTACGCAGAGAAAAAACTATCCCATTCTGCGGATATTGCTGTTCATGAAACCGCACATCAGGTTAGAAAACAAGGCAGAAAGATGGCGAATACAGTAAAAGAAATATTCAAAACAACCACTGGAAAGGGTACGATTAAGTCTACTGCTTATTCCATCAAGACAGCAGAACATACAGCACGTATGACCATTAAAACGACACAAAAATCTGAAAAGGCAGCACAGACAGCAGCCTCAACTTCTATAAAAATGACAAAAAAGGCGGCGGTAGCAGCAAAACAGGCAGTAAGAGCAACAGAGCAGACTGCAAGAACTGTGGCGCATGCAACAATTACATCAGTAAAAGCAATCATAGTGGCAACGAAGGCTATGATTGCAGCGATTGTTGCAGGAGGATGGATTGCGGTTCTCGTCCTGATCATTGTAATATTGTTTGGCGGGATTCTCTGTATAACCGGAGGAGATAATTCCAGTACGGTAAATCCGGTCAGTGCCGAAGTAGAGGCATATGAGCCTGTTATCCGTCAATATGCGAATCAGTATGGTATAGCGGAATATGTAGAGCTGATTAAAGCAGTAATGATGCAGGAAAGCGGTGGAAGGGGTTCAGATCCAATGCAGAGTTCAGAAGGCGGTTTTAATACCAGATATCCAAGAAAACCCAATGGTATTACTGATCCGGATTATTCGATTCGATGTGGAGTGCAGGAACTAAAAGCAGCGCTTGCCAGTGCAGAAGTGGAAAGTCCGATTGATATGGAACATATTAAACTTGCACTACAGGGCTATAACTTTGGAAATAGTTATATCTCATGGGCGAAGCGTAATTATGGTGGCTATACCATAGCTAATGCGGCGGAGTTCTCGGATATGAAAGCAGCAGAACTGGGGTGGAAGAGCTATGGGGACAAGCAATATGTACCACATGTTCTCAGGTATTATTCTTTGGGGAGAATACCGACAGGTATGGGAAGTCAGGCAATCGTTCAAATTGCACTTGCACAAGAAGGAAACCGGGGAGATGTCTATTGGAGTTGGTACGGATTTCACAGCAGAGTGGAATGGTGTGCCTGCTTTGTATCATGGTGTGCTGATCAGTGTGGGTATATTGAAAGCGGGGCAATGCCCAAGTTTTCTCTTTGTTCGGCAGGTGTAGATTGGTTCGAGCGGAAAGGGCAGTTTCGAGATGCAAGTTATGTGCCAGCACCGGGAGATATTATATTTTTTGATTGGGGAAATGATGGGAGTATCAATCATGTAGGTATTGTGGAGAGTGTGACTGGAGGAAAAGTAAATACTATAGAAGGGAATAGTGGGGATAAATGTGCAAGACGCAGTTATTCCATTGGAAACAGTAGTATTTACGGATATGGGATTCCGGTGTATTAAAAATATCCGCCTGCGATTGCAGCAGGCGGATGTTTCCAGTTCTAAAGAAGATTCTAATCAATCAACCTATTCTAAGGAAAGGACATGTTATACTGTCAAAAAATGCTGTTAGGAGGATTGAAATGAAACTAAAAGAGATGTTACAAGACTATTTAGAATATTGTCAATATCGTAAAGAGCTGGATAACAAAACTGTGAAGGCATATAGGATTGATTTACGACAATACTTTGAGTTTGTTGGTGAATGTGATCTGGATAAGAACTGGATTGAACGGTACATTACGAATCTGCACAAAAACTTTCGCCAGAAAACCGTAAAACGTAAAATAGCCAGTGTAAAAGCATTTTACAACTTCTTGGAAGATGAAGAGCTTATACAGGAAAATCCCTTTAGAAAAATTAAAGTTAAGTTCAAGGAGACAAGTGAACTTCCAAAGATAATACCACGTGAGGAAATTGAACAATTGTTACAGAGCATGTATACAGATTTGAAAATCCGAAAGAAAAAGGAAAAGAGTATATTAAGGGATATTGCAGTGGTTGAGACACTTTTTGCAACTGGAGCCAGAGTCAGTGAAATATCGAATATAAAAAAAGAAAATATTAATTTAAATACTGGCGTAATCCGCATTATGGGAAAGGGTGGTAAAGAGAGATATATCTTGATCGGCGAGAGGTCAGTTCTCGAACTTTTAAAAAGATACTATGAGCAGAATTATGAAAATATAAAACAAAGTGGGTATTTTTTTGTTAATCGGGATGGAGAAAGGTTTTCAGAACAATCCATAAGATTAATGATAAAGCGTTATGCTAAGAATGCCGGAATAGAGAGAAACATCACGCCACATATGTTTCGTCATTCGTTTGCAACTTACCTGATTGAAGAGGGCGTGGATATTAGCTGTGTACAGCGTATACTTGGACATAGCTCTATTAAGACAACTCAGATTTATATTCATGTGGCATCTAAAAAGCAGGCAGAGATCCTGCGGGATATGCATCCAAGACAATATATGAAAGTTGGGTTGGTAGCATAGAAAGTCATATATGAATAAGGAAAAACAAGTCAGCAGAGTTGGTGGCTTTTTTTGGCATACAACGAAAGCTGAATCCTACAGAAAGAGTGAAAGAAATACTGTAAAAACATTCTGTGAAATGGAAAAAACTGGGGAAATGTGTTATAATATGTAACATCAATGATAAGGTTTGGTGGATAATATATAATTATCCGTGAGTTAAACAGATTTTTTTCGAATAGCAAGGAGATTTTATGGATTTTTATGAAAAAGAACCGGTAAGTTTATATTTAAATGATTTGGTACTCTTAGAAGAAATAACAACAAAACAACAGCATATTATTATTTACAAGCATCCATTTTTAGGAATAGTTTTGGTTATTAACGGAGAAATACAGCATATAGAAAAATATCAATGTCCTTATCATGAGCTTTTAGTACATTTACCTGCAAGTTTCATTAAAACTCCTAAGGAAGCACTAATTCTTGGAGGTGGTTCGTTATTTGCTGCTTATGAAGTTCTTAAATACCCTTCTATTGAAAGGGTAACTTTATGTGATCATGATGCTCATGTACTGGAATTAATGGATAAATATTATGTTCATGCAAGAACTGTAAGAAAAGATTCTCGATTCCATTTTATAGAAAGTGATGGTATAGAATTCATTAACCAGTGTTATCATAAATATGATCTGATCATAAATGACTGCTTCAACTTATTAAAAATCAGTATGCATAATCGTTTTCCAATATATTACAAATTGAAACAACTTTTAACTCCTTCTGGCTTGTGTTCCGATATCATTTATAGGCATATATTCGATGGAGATATTACAAGCGCTTCGATAAAAGAAATAAAAAAGTACAGTAACGTAGCACTTTCATTGGTGACAGTTCCTGAATATCCAGGTATTTTGCATATAGAGACAATTTGGGGAAACAATCCGAATCTATCTCAAACTCGCCATAAAGTAATAAATGAATACCAAAAAATAATTATAAAAGGCGAAAAGAATCCATTTAAATTCTTTTCGCCAGCAAATTTGCCCTTCTATTTGTACATACCGCCATATATTAAAAATAAAATTATAGAATAAAATTATTTGTAAAGCTCATAGAGGGCGACGGAGCTTTAATTGCATCATAGAATACTTTTACTTTTTCCCATGAAGAAGAATTAACAATATTGCTAACGCAAGTGTTAAGCTCATCTTTATTACTAAAATATCCGTATTGCACTAAATATGGTTCCGTGACATCGGATGTAGCAGCCCAAGGTGATCCGAGTAGAGAGCAAATATTGTCACGCTCTTTACGATACAATTTTATTGAATTTATTTTTAGATATGGAATATCTTTATATTGATCTGTATTTAAAGATATTCCTACTTTTTGAAACATTCCTTGAGCCACAAATCCATGCTGAGAAGGACACCTTGATAATGTAGCCGTTACCCTTGCGTGAATGCCATAAAATGATTCTGAGAAAAAATCAGGAATATGCTTTAACAAGTATGAAGTCGAAATAACGCCTAAGATTCCTTCTCCAATGTAACCATATCTATTATATAATCCAACTAATGTTTCGCCATTTAGTGAGCCAGTACGAATAGTCTCATCTGAGCCAGCATAAAACTCTAAATTGCGAAACTCTTTCGAATTAATTTCTCCATCAAAACTATAAAGCGTATTCCAACGTACAGCATTTTGATACGGATCTCTTGGAAAAAGTTGCACATATGGAGATAGCAAACCATCAAATGCAATGGTATCTCCAAAGTTCACATTTTTGCAGTGAATTCCACGTTGCCACAAATCAAATGCCCCATCAAAAGAATTATCTTTATAAATACCATTTTTCAATTTATCAAATGAATATCCTGCAATTGCACCTACAAAAGTCTGCGCAGCAGCTTCGAGTAATGACTGACCTATTATTTCTAACATCGTATTCTTACCGTCTTTTCTTAAATTTTAATCTTATGGATAATTATATATTATCTTGTAAAACTTAAAGGGAAAGCAAAATATGCGTCACTTTTTAAAGAGTTATGTGTCTTTATATATAGATGGAAAAATTTGATGAGATTTGATATAATACATATAGTCAATGATAAGGTTTGAAGGATAATCTAGAGTTATCCGTTATTGTTAAATGTACTATTAGACGGAGGATGTATTATGTTTTCTGAAAAAAATTTTGTTGATAAAGTGGCAATGGCAATAAATAATAATGAAATAGCTCTGTTTGTAGCAGCTGGATTATCTTCAAGTACAGGATTACCCAGTTGGAATGATTTGTTAAAACCTTGTGCTGATGAATTAGGGCTTACTATTAACAAAGACAGTGATTTATATATGATTGCACAATACTATGAGAACGAATATGGAAAAATCGAATTAGTACATAAGTTTGAAAAAACAATTGAATAATCCGGGGGCCGTGTCCCTGCTGTCCGGACTTAGGAAACCGCAAATCCGTTTTTAAGGAAACCACCATTCCGTTGGTGGAAACCTTTATCATAAATTCTTAAAATGTAACTATGCACCCTGTGGTGTAAATACATTTTAAGGAGGTCATGACTATGACCAAATATCGAGAGATTCTCAGGCTCAAAAGCTTGAATCTCAGTCAACAAAACATTGCCGACAGTTGCAATGTTTCAAAAAAGACAGTCAATCGTGTGTTAAAGCGTGCCGCGGAATTAGATATTTCCTGGCCGCTCGGTGAAAATGACACCGATGCTGTCCTTGCAGAAAAGTTCTTCCCTTCTGCAAAACAAGTCACATCCCACAAGCGTATGCCTGACTACGACTACATCCGCAAGGAGCTACTTCGTAACGGAGTAAGTAAAAAGCTCCTGTGGACTGAATACATGGAGGATTGCCGTGCCAATGGCGAAGAACCACTCATGTATTCACAGTTCTGCTACCACATCCAACAGGATGAGCAAAAACATCGTGCTACCATGCATATCAACCGGAAACCTGGTGAACAGGTTGAAGTTGATTGGGCAGGTGATCCTGCAACAATCATTGATCCTGATACCGGAGAAATCATCAAAGCCTACATATTTGTTGGCGTAATGACTTACAGCCAGTATGCATATGTGGAAGCATTTCTGGATATGAAGCAGAAATCATGGATTAATGCTCATGTCCATATGTACGAGTACTTTGGCGGTGTTGCTAAGATTCTCGTACCGGATAACTGCAAGACTGCAGTTGTTCACAATGGTGGATGGAGAGACCAGCAGATTAATGAAACTTATCAGGAACTGGCTGAACATTATGGTACAGCTATTATTCCGGCTCGTGTCAGAGCTCCCAAGGATAAGCCGAATGCTGAAGGAACAGTAGGAAATATCTCTACCTGGATAACAGCAGCACTTCGGGATGAACAGTTCTTCTCCCTTGCCGAATTAAATCGTGCAATCAGAGACAAGCTCGAACTGTTCAACCAAAGGCTCTTTCAAAAGAAAGAGGGTAGTCGGCGAATCTTATTTCTTGAGGAAGAAAAACCATTGCTGGCACCATTACCTGCTACCCGTTTTGAACTGAGTGACTGGAAAACAGCCACCGTCCAGTTCAATTATCACATATCTGTGGACAGAATGCTATACTCAGTTCCTTATGAATACATCAAAAAGAAAGTTGATGTGAAGGTAACAGATACCACTATTGAAATTTTCTACAACCATAACCGCATTGCTTCTCATCGTCGTCTGAAAGGACGCCCTGGGCAGTACAGCACTATCACGGAACATATGCCGGAAGATCACCAGAGATATCTGGAATGGAACGGCGACCGGTTCCGCAAATGGGCTGAGCGGATTGGCATAAATACGTACACTGTGGTCAATGCAATACTGACCTCCAAAAGCGTGGAACAACAGACCTACCGAAGTTGTATGGGACTTCTAAAGCTTGCTGAGAAATACTCAGATGCATTGCTTGAAGCAGCCTGTAAAAAGGCTTTATCCTATACCTCCTCGCCCAGTTACAAGAGTATTAAAAACATCCTTGTAACAGGTTCTGTAAAACCGGAATCAGAAACAACTGAATCCAAGACCACACATAAAGCACATGGCATCACAAGAGGTGCCGATTACTATCGGAGGTAAACACATATGACAAATCAGAGTACAATAGATAAATTAATTGAAATGCGCCTTACTACCATGGCAGATGCATTTCGTAACCAACTGGATGATCCTAAATTTAAAGAAGTACCCTTTGAGGACCGTTTTGGTATGCTGGTGGACATCGAATACAGCAATCGTAAAAATAATCGTCAAAAACGACTGATCCGTAATGCCGGATTTGACCAGCCGGAAGCAAATATCATGGATATCAACTACACTTCCGGTCGCAAACTTAACAAGGCTCTTATTAACCGACTTGCAACTTGTGAGTATATATCTGAACACCGGAACCTTTTTATTACCGGTGCTACAGGCTGTGGTAAGACTTACATGGCCTGTGCCTTTGGCATGGAGGCATGCAAGCGGTATTACAACACCAAGTATGTCCGACTTCCGGATCTGCTCATTGATCTGGAAATCGCAAGGACAGAAGGTAACTATCGAAAGGTCATGGCTAAATACGCTAACCCACTGGTTCTCATTCTTGATGAATGGCTTCTTCTAAAACCAACGGAAGCCGAGCAGAAGGATATCTTTGAACTCCTTCATCGAAGACGCAAGAAATCATCTACGATTTTCTGCTCTCAGTATGAATTCGAAGAATGGTATGATCAGCTTGGTGGTGATGACAGTCCTCTTGCAGATGCAATCATTGACCGTATTGCCCATGACAGTTATCGAATAAATATCACAAGCATTGATGCAGAACATGATCGGTCAATGCGAGAGGTATACGGCTTAGATAAAGCATTACGCGAGTAAACTCGCATAAGCGGTTCCCGCAAGTCCGGACAGACGGTTTCCCGTCTGCCGGATTTGCGGTGTTACCGCACAGGAATATTCAACAATAAACTGTTTGAGTGCGAACAGCGGTTATTTAAATGCAATATTAGATCTTGGATTTCGTGAAATATGGACTACAAACTATGATACAATCATTGAAGATAACTTAAAACAGAGAAATATTATTCCGAAAGTAATTCATAATGATAATGATTTAAATAGTTTTACTGATGGAGGTGTTCACATTTTTAAAATGAACGGTGATATTACCAATCCGCAAGAAATGATTATGAGTAAGTCTGATTTAGAACAATATTCACTTTCGCACCAACTCATGTTAACATGCTTCAAAAGAGAGTTGATTTCTAAATCATTCATTTTTTTAGGATATAGTTTTACAGATTCTCTTGTTCTCAATGCACTTTCATCAATCAAAGCTTGTTTGTCCGATGCTTGTAATATACATTATACAATAATCAAAAATGAAAATTCGGATTATTTTAAGTATTTTATTCGGGATCTTTGGAAAAGATATAATATTAAAACGTTGCTTGTGGACGATTATCAGGATATCTCTAAAATTATATATTCTATCAGTGAAAAGACAAAAGAGAGAAAAGTTTTTATTTCAGGTTCTTTTGATTCACTTCCATATAATGAAGATGTTTTCGCAGATGCTATGTGTAATTCATTAGTAAATGCCCTTTATAATAATAATTTTATTATTTCAACTGGGATGGGGCGCAAAGTGGGAAACTATCTTGCTGGACATGCTTTTCAGTATTTGTCTAAAAGAGATGTGTACGATATTGAAAAAAAACTTTTAATGCGTCCATTCTTTGAAAAAATGGATATGCATGAGAAGACTAATCATAGATATAAAATGATCGAAGAATGTAAGCATGCTATTTTTATTTTTGGCAAAAGCCCTTCAAAAATAGATGAAAAAATTGATTCGAAAGGAGTATTTGAAGAATATAAAATAGCAAAATCCTTAAAGAAAAATATTATTGCAATTCCTGCAACAGGATATGCCGCAGAAAAAATTTTTGCTGAACAAAAAAAGAATATTGTAGAATATCCTTATTTAGAAATGTACCTTACTGCTTTGGAAAAAGAAAAAAATCCTGAAAAAATCTCTAAAATTGTAATAGAGATATTAAAAGATTGTGTTAGTGATTAGTTTTATTATATTCATTCAAAAGTATTATTAGTATTGTCTCTACTATTAATATTTCTTTGTGTGGAAAGGCAATATTTAACTGAGTTAATTTACACATTCGGTCTAAGATACAACGATGCATATCAGAAATAATACTGCCTTTAAAGTTGAGATATAGATATATCATATATAAAATGGTAAAACGTGCATTGAAATTGTCTTTATCTGTTTGTCTATATGTATATAATGCACTTGAAATGTACTTATCGGGATATGCAATAAATTTACTGAGATTTCTCACGCTATATCCATTTAATTCATCTTTAATGATTTTGTATACAATTTGATTACAAGTAGATAACGTACCTGATTCATTAGATAATTCATTATAAATCAAAAATGTTAACCAATTATATTTTTCCGGAAGTTCACAGGCCTTGACTTTATAAAATATAGGAAAAACTTGTATTGTTCCTTTTTCATAACGCGTTTTTATTTCATTTAATTCGTCATTACCACATGGGCAGTTAAACATGTTTGGTGAAATGATAACTACTGCATAATTACATGTATCAAGTCCTAAATCAAAATTTCCTCTAATACGATTGTCCCCTAAAGTTAATTCGTGATAATCATACCATATTGGCATATGGTATTTTTTCAAATGATATAGAACAGAATTAACAATTGTATATCTATCCCCACTTGAAAAACACAAAAAGATTTTCTTCATTTACATTCTCCTCATATAAGTAATTTAAATATTTCTTTATTTTCGATTGCCAATCACCATTGTTTAAATAAATCATATAACGGATAACTCTAGATTATCTGCCATGTTTAAATGATTTTGGATTTGAAGGGTTAACATATAGAAGGATTTCATAGGAAGACTGTGAATACTCTAGTAACTATAGTCGATTTATAGTATTGTTTCCTGCAATGAGTAGAAGAAATCTGGGAATGTCAAAAGCGTATATAGAATTTAACAGTCAGGGAGTAGAGTAACTATGTCGAATAATTGTTCTTAATTATTATCCGTTATGGGAGATTAGGAAGAAATGCCTCAAGAATGGCTTTTGCTATCTAAATTGATCATTTTGAATTGAGAAATGATAGAAATACCAACGATGATAGAGAGGGGGTATGGAATATTAAAATAAAAAGATTCGCTTTTCGCGTCACTTTTTGTTGATTAATGTGTCTTTATATATAAAAGGGTTATAGTATTAGCCACTTAAAAAATACATGCACTCTATGAATGGAGAGAAGAGTGCATGTATAAATAAAAAACTCATGTCCTAAAAACATATCAGTTATGTCCAAAAAGATGCAAAAAATAATATGCGTGTTATAATTAAGAAAGACGAGAGGAAAGAAATTCTAATACATCCAGAATCTCTGCTTGCTTTTCAGGAGAAAACTTTTGGATGTTGATTTCTATTTTTTTGGAAATTGGAATGTTGTCATCTTTAGCATAGGTAAATACATCGCGGAGAACTTCCTGACGTGTAACCTGAAGTGCATCTGCAATCTCACAAACGAAGTCCAAAGTGAGACTAGATGATCCATTTTCGATACGGCTCATGAAACTAGAAGAAATATGAAGTGTTTCAGCAAGTTTGGCTTGTGTAATGCCTTGAGATTTTCGTATTGTTTTGATTCGTTCTCCTGTTTTCATGATGAATCGTTCTCCTTTCGATAAATATATTGTACCAATAGTGATAGAAAAAATGAATTTACATATACGCAACATATTTACATATGGTAAATATAACTGTACTATAAAAGAAAAGGAGGTACAGTTGAATGTATAATGAAGTTGAAGTAAAGGCGATTTTAATTGCAGTACATAATATTGAAAATGTCGGGTTAAATAGTAAGAAAGTGCTGCTAAATAGTATCGAGTGGCTTAGATGCCAGTATGAGATTACGCAGGATGAATCTTTTTTAATAAAAGCTGTTTGGCATATCTATGCTTATTTGGAATTGGGGTATCCATACGAAAACGGTGAACTTGAATTTAACAGAGTTTTAAATTACTTACAGTTAGATATAAATGATGTATTTTCTAAAAAAGAATGGATATATAAAAAAGTAGCATTGAAAAAATCAAATATAAATCAAATATTAGGAAGATGGCATCCATATTTTCAATCTATGAAGATTGAAGCAGCAATTCTTGATATTATAGATAGGGTGGAAAACAAAAAAATAGGGAGTTTTACATACCATTGTGGAAAAATGCTGGAGCAGAAGGATGATAAAGCATTGTGGGAGAAAACGTTTGTCTTACGTGTTACAGAAGATGAGGCTGTCCTTCAAGATGTGAATAAGAGCAAATATTATACATTTGATGAGGTGTGCAGATGATTAAAATAGCAACAATTGAGGATGAAGAAAATATAAGACAAGAAATAGTTCGGTATATAAAAAAAGGGATCGGTAGTATCGAAGGAGTCGAAGTTGATGTATACGAATCAGCAGAGCGCTATTTGCTTGCTGGAGAAAGATATGATTTGGTTATTTCGGATATAGAACTTCCAGGAATCAGTGGTCTGGAATTAGGAAAAAGAATAAAAGGGAGCAATTCAGATGTGTACCTCGTATTTCTAACATCACATTCTGAGTTTGCGTCAGAGAGCTATATTATAGAAGCATATCAGTATATTTTAAAAAAGGATATAGAAGAGAGACTATCACCATTGGTTGAAAAAGCAGTTCGTGAAATAAAAAAAGGCTATGAAGAATATCGGTGGGTTGGCACTAGTCAAAATAAGATTAAGATAGCGTATAAAGATATTGTGTGCATCCAGAAGATTAAAGGTTCAAAGTATGCAGAGTATATTACGGAAAATGGAAAGTATATGGAACGATTATCCATGAATCAGATTCTTGAGCAAATACACAGCAATGCATTTGTAGTAGCTGATCGAGGTCATACGGTGAATGTAAATCATATTGTCAGAGTACGGGGAAATGTGATTCAGATGGATAACGGTGAAGAAATTACAGTTAGCCGGGTACAGAGTTCACAGGTGAAAGAAAAAATTACAGCGTATTGGAGATCATTAAGATGAATCAAATCATTCTTTCAGGAATACAGATTACAATATCTATATGGGAAATGTGGATGTGTTATGAAATTTTATACATGACGGTATTAGATAAAAAATACGCTAACAAAATGGAGACCATTATCCGATGGGCGAACATATTTGTTGTAGGAAGCTTGTTGGGAATTAATAGATTAATTACTTTTTTTTCCAGAACAATGCTTGGGCTTGTACTTATTTTAACTATCATGTGTATATATGGGATAAAGAGAAAGAAAGTAGTGTTAAGTGCAGGAATAGTATTTGTTTATTTTGAATTTATTGCAATTCTGGATTTTATTTTAGCATTTATAAGTATGGAGTTTATAAAAGAGCAATTTGAGCATGATATATATATATATGCTTTGACGTGGCAGAAAGTGCTTATATATTTTTTAACAAGAGGGATTATTCTATTAGGTATTGTGAATATAAAAAAAAGAGAAGATAGCATACGCAGTATGATAGAACAATGCTGTGGAATTATAGTTATAACAGGGGCTTTGCTATGTGCGGTACTTTTCAAATATCAGTTATGGTTAGATGAAATGGCAAATGGGAGTAAACCTATTCGGGGAATCAATGCAAGTGTGAATCTATCAGCTATAAGTTTACTTATTGTTCTAAGCGGTATGTTTATAATCAAATATCAGGTGGTGAAACAAGAAAAAACGACACTTATATTGAGAGATCAGTTATTGGAAGAAAGATATGCGGAGATGCTGAAAAGCCGACAAATGATTCATGACATGAAAAATCATTTACTAGTGCTTCGAAATATGGAGAGAGCAAATCAGTGGGATAAATTACACGATTATCTGGAAGAAATAAGCAAAGATATCCTTGATGATTCAACAAAGATTTGGACAGGAAATAATATGATGGATTTGATTTTAAATTCTAAAAAAAAGCAAGCAGATTCCGAAGGAATTGCTTTTAACATTGATAGCAACATGATTGAAGATATTCCGTTTAAGGATGGGGAGACGATTTCACTTTTGGGTAATCTGCTGGATAATGCAATAGAAGCCTGTGAGAGAATGAAATCTGCAGAAAAATGGGTAACTGTAAGAATTAACAGAAGGTATTGTTTGTTTTATATAGAGATAGAAAATAGTATTGAAGAACACCCAAAAGCGAATGGGCAGTTACTTGTTTCAACTAAGATGGACAAGAGAATACATGGATATGGATTGAAGAATGTGCATCAAATTGTGGACAAATATGATGGTACATATTCTTATCAGATTAAAGAAAACAGTTTTTTTACAAGTATTTCTTTTTTTGATAATGAGAATGTTTCATAAATAAAACGAAAGGGGGAAATACTATGGAACAAAAGGAAGAAATGAATTGTGGTGGCAATTTGTGTGAAGAAATGTTGGAGATGGACAAATTGCTAAGAGCAAGTGACAGTGAAGAGATGATGGGGGGTACACATACAATTGGGTGTGCAGCGCTTTTGACAATTTATTGTTGTTAACATGTAAAAAAACAGATGTGATAGTTATATTAGCGCATCTGTTTTTTTTATATCAATATTTCCAAAGGAGAGTAAATATTATGTATAAGCAGGAATCTTATTTATCTGAACATATACATGTGCAGAAAGGTGTTTTTTTTAAACCATTTTATAATGTATTAGTTGATTACGGAGTGAAAGAATTAAAGAGTATTTTGACAGATATGCGAGAGATATTTACAGAAAATATCTATGCGGATTTTGCACAGTATCTGGCGGAACAATTACAAGAAATTTGTATGAGAACATTAATTGTGGAAATGCATATATGTAAATCGGCAGGGAAACTGAAAGGAGAAAATAACAGAGAAGAATATGACTATTACTGTAATAAAATTGTAGGAAAAATGGTAAATATTAAGAAAATGTTTGGAAAGTATCCGGTATTGCGTCAATGTGTTGAAAAAAGAATTACATATAGCATTAACTTTTATAAAGAAATACTAGAACATTTTTCAAAACATAGAGCAGCAATTAGTGATCAGTTATGTGGAGCGAATAGTTCTTTAAAGATTGTCAGTATTGAAAGTAAGCATTCAGATGTGCATAGGGGAGGAAGGCATGTTGTTAAAGTGCGCTTAAATGATGGAAGTGGGATATTATATAAACCACACTCAATGGAAAATGAGCAGCAATTTGGTGAATTACTTCTCTGGATGAGTCGAGGATTAAAAATAGATCAATTGGATTATAAATTTTTATCTTATGAAGATCATAGCTGGTGTTCAATTGTGGAATATAAAAGCTGTAAAACTGAAGATGGGATAAAAAAGTACTATAAACGTATAGGTGTCCAATTATTTCTGGCATATTTTTTGGGAACACACGATTTGCATTGTGAAAATATCATTGCATCAGGAGAATATCCTGTACTTATTGATCTAGAAACCATAGTTAATGTCCAACCGTCAAAAGAAAGAATCACTGCTGATGCAGAAGTGAAGTATCAATTGGCTCATTCGGTTTTATTTACTGGTTTGTTGCCTATTTATACATGGAATAAAGATGGATATGGAATTGATAATAGTGGAATCAGCGGTGGCACTGGAAACTATTATCCTTTTAAAATACCGATTGTCTCTAAAGCAGAAACCTCAGATATGCATATTAGTTATGATTATCCAAAAGCAACAAAAAAACAAAATTTAGTTATGTTGCAGAATAGATTTCCAGCTCCAGTCAAATATGAAGAGAAATTTTTAGAAGGCTTCTCGTTGGCTTATCAGTATGTGTTGTGGCATAAGGAAGAATTTAAAAAGAAGATAGAAAAATTAAGTTTTTTAAAAAGTCGTATGCTGGTTGCAGATACCCAACGATATAGTATGATTTTGTCCAGTTCTTACCATCCGTCTTTGCTGATGGATGAAAATGAACGTGAAGCTTTCTTTATATCCATGTTAAAAGGAAGAAGTGAATCGGAAGATAGAATTGCAAAAGATGAGATGAATTGTCTTTCACATGGTGATATCCCGTACTATGAATATCATTTAAATGATAAAAAATTGTATTCGGGGATGGGCGATGAACTTGGAGAGTATTTTGAGGAAGCTCCTATTAATAGTTTGTTAAAGAAAATAGATGATTTAAATGAAGCTGATATGAAGAAACAGCAGCGATATATACAAACAGCATTAGAATTAATGCCAAGTTCGCGGGAAAAATATGAAAATGGAACGTATTATGTGGGTGAAAATTCGATATCATCATCCACCAAGGAGACTAAAAATAAATATAACAGGCAGATAGAGCATCTTATAGATCGTGTGGTAGAAGAGGCTGTCTGGAATCAAGAAAGAACAGAAGTAAATTGGTGTCAGACAAAGCTTTCTACAGAAAAACAGATGACATGGAATATAGGAGCTATGGGAATGTACTTATATAGTGGATTGTCAGGCATGTTACTCCTCTTTCATGAGTTAAAGCAGTTTTCATGTTCTGAAAAAGTTGAGAACATTTTTAATGCATTGCAGAAAATGCTTTTTAGATACTCGGAAGCAGGTACGAAATCCATTAATAACTTACAATCGGATGCAACGGGAGCATATGATGGGGAAAGCTCTATTGTGTATGTATATTTAATACTATATGAGAAAAGTAAGGATATTCGTTATCTGAATTATGCGGAACAACATGCACAGATTGTGGAAAAATTAATTGATCGGGATAAGCGGTATGATATGCTCTCAGGAAATGCCGGGGCAGCATATGTATTATTAAAATTGTACAAGCATACAGGTAATAGTCAGTACCTATATATAGCGGAACAAGCAATAGAAATATTGCAAAAAAATAGTGAAAAACAACAGAAAGGAATAGGATGGCGAATAGTAGATGATCTACCGCCAATGTCAGGAATGGCACATGGGAATGCAGGGATACTTATGCCGGTGGTTGAGCTGTGGAAAGAAACCGGAAAAAAGAAATACAAAGAAATGGCAGAAGAAATATGGCAATATGAAGAATCACTATATGATGTAAACATCCAGAACTGGTTAGATGTGAGATGTGGTAGTTCAGATGAAGAACAGATTGGAGCAGTGGCATGGTGCCATGGAGCAGGAGGCATATTGATTTCAAGAATATATTGTAATGCACTAGTGGATGATGAGATGTGGAAGAAGAGATTCGAAAAAGATATTTCCAGAGCATATGAAAAATTAAAAAGGTATTGGAAAAGAGACAGTTGGAGTTTGTGTCATGGTATTTGTGGTAATCTATGGATATTAAATCAAATAGATGAATTTACGGACATTAATATTAACGAATGTATAAAGCTGTTGCCACAAGAAATATTGAATCCGGGATTCATGAATGGATATGGAGGAATGATATATTATTATTTGATATATAGAGATTGAAAAAAGTCATGGTCAAAAAACACACAGTTATGGTCAAGTGATTGAAAAGTATATGACAAAATACTATGATGTAAAAAAGATGTAAGAAAAGAGGGAAGTTGAATGAAAAAAATTATTATTATTTCTTTATTTACTATATCATTAGGACTTGTGTGTGGATATTTGTTAGGTAGAAAATCCGCTGTAAAGGAAATAGAAGAAGAAAAAATATATGTTAATTATGGAGATGATTTTACGAAATTAGAAGTATCTAACTCAAAAGGAACAAGTGTGAGCCTTAAAGCAAATGAGAATAAGAGGTTATTAGTATTATATTTAGATAGCATGTGTGGCGCATGTTATAGACAACTAGAAGTAGTGGAAAGAATGAGTAAAATTTATGAAGATCAAATTGATGTAGTTGTCTTATGGGGCGGCGGAATGCCTAAAGAAAAATATGAAAAATTGGGAATAAATGAAGCACAGATATATTCATTAGAAGAAAAGCTTGCATTAAGTGATAGCCCGGCCGGATTTATTATAGATTCAAATGGAAAAGTGGTATTTACTACTACAGATATGAAAAAAATTAATAAAAAAATACTATCATTAAATGGTATCGATAGGGGTAAAATAGTGAAAAAATCCAATCAGTATCTAAAAACATTTTTTTCAAAAACGTCTGAAAAACAATCTATGATTTATTTTGCGATGGAAGGATGTAAAGATTGTAAAGCTGCCGATAAAGTGATTGATGAAGAAGTATATGATAGATTTGAAATTAAAAAACTTTATGAAGAAGCAGCATATGGCTCAGAAGAATTAGTTGATATAAACAGTTTGTTTGCACAAATATATAATATAGATTGGTATCCAAGTTTTTTGATTTTAGATGAAAATGAAAAGATTATTGGAAATACCCCGGTAGACAAATTGAAAGAAGTTATGTTAAGTGAATAATAGTTAGGCTACTTTAAAGTAGAGATACTTTGTAAATATACCATAAAAGCAAAGGAGGTAAACACTATGAAGAAAAAAGTAGTAGCAACAATGTTTGCAATGTTATTGCTTGTAAACGGAATGACCGTATTTGCGGCGAGCGGAGAGGGAGCAATACAGCCAATGGATAATTGTACATCTTGGGTATTCCATCAAACAAGTACATCTTGTACAGATCCATTATGTGGTCCTGGTGCAATTTTGCATACAAAATATCTGAAAGGTTATCGGGATCGAACTTGCAATTCTACAGGATATGAGAAACAGCCGTATACAAAAATAAAGCCGGGTTGCTGTTAAATGACTATGGAATGTCTTAGGACATTCCATAAATTGATTATTGATCTTTTGTTATCCAAAAGAATATATGAGGTGGCGAGATTATGAAAAAAATATTAGTTATTTGTATGTTAATTCTAAGTGTGAATATGATGGGATGCAGTTCTGAAAAAAAGATAGAAAAAGAATATAAGAGTTTGGTAGAAGATACAAAAAAAGATTTATTTCCCGTTTTAATGCTTGAGGATGGAGGAAGTGAAATAAAATATGATAATGATTTATTGTCCGACAATAATAAAGACTATGAAAAAATAGCTTGGACGATAAAGGATATAGAGATAATTTCACCAGCCGGAATTTTGTGCAGGGAAAAAGATCTGTTAGTCGTAGATAAGGATAGCAGCCAAATAGTATGTTCAGATTATGAGGGTAATATGTTGAAATGTATAGGTACTATGGGTAATGGTAAAGTAGAGTTTATGAACCCTACAGGAATAGCGGCTTTTGGAAATATGATTTATATAATAGATTCAGGAAACAAAAGAGTTCAGGTTTTAGATGAAAATTTTCAATTTGTGAAAGAAATTAAAACTGAAAATGAGAGTGATCCCTCTATTGTTTATGAAAATATTGCAGTAGAATCTGAAGATACTATTTATTTGTGTGGAGATTCACTAACTTCAAGAAGTATTGATAAATGGAAGAATGGGGAAATGGTGAGGATCGAGGAAAACTATTATGGTTCACTTTATGGCAGGGACGGAAAAATATATGCTGTAAATAGAGGAAATATCGCGGTTGATCCTAATGAAAAGATTATGACTGTAATTGCTGGTAAAAACAATTTGTTTCAGATAAAAAAAGATAAAATGTATCCATTATGTGAATTACCAGAAGGGTTGGTTATAAATGCATTTGTTGTAACAGAAGATAGTATAGTATTGAATTCTAATAAGTTGTTAAAAGTATATATATTTGGCAAGGATGGAGAATACGAAAAGCAAGTCGCAAAGTTTGATGAATGGAAACAGAAAGCGGATCTTAGAAATTATCTGGCTGTTCAGGGAGAAGAAGCAGTTTGGATAAGTAATCCATCTACAGGTGAAATATTTTGTATGAGAAAAAAGTAGGATGATTGATATGAAAAGTGGTCATTATATCGAGATGTTATGGAAAAGGAAAATTATAATTATATCATTTTATCTTTCACTATTGCTTCCTGCATATTGTCTTTCTAATGCAAGGTGTTTTTATGAACAGTTAAAAAATGTATATTCACAAGATTTAGAACAAGGAAAGGGATTATTATATTATGGAGAAACTATCAGTTTGCAACAACGAAAAGAGATAGAACAGATAGAGACTGATAATGTTGCCTATGAATTCCGTCGGGATGAGATTATTCCGGGTATTTCTGTTGAGAAAGATACTACAATAAAAGGATGTGGAGGAGCAATATTTTCTTTTTATGGGAAAAGCATGCTGAAAGGAAGATTTTTTAATGCTAACGAATTATTTGAAGGAAAACCGGTTTGTGTTATTTCGGACAGTGTTGCTAATGCTGCATCATTAGCAATAAATGATAAAATCAGAATGTATCAAACAAGTTTTCGGATTATAGGTATAAGTCGGGAATTTGGGAGAAACATAATGTATGTGCCTTATGAAATGTATCCGTTGATTTATCCTGATCAATTTATGCAGCAGGAGATTCTCATTAACGAAAACATTGATGCGAAAGTAAAAGAACAGATTAGTGTGAGATTTCAGGAGATTTTAAAAGGAAAGGAAGTAACGGAACGGAATCTGACGGAAGGGAAAAAAGAAAGCAGATTATTTGTGAAAAAAATGATCTGGTCAAGAGTGGCAGGCGGTATAGGGGTATCTGTATTCTCGATAATAAATATATTCGTTTTGTTATTAGGTATGATGAACCGGAAAAAAGAACAATATGCGATAAGGAGAGCTGTAGGCGCAAAAAAGGTGGATGTATATTTTCTGTTTATGAAAGAATGTATTCATGATATGTGTATGGCTATGGTCTTATTAATTGTTACATTTCAAAGTATTATAAAATACATGAATCTTGCACAGGAGATTACGTATGATCTTGTCAGTATACTGGGAATTGCAGGAATTTCTGTTGCGTTTTGTTTTATTCTAAGTATTTTACTTACACACAACTTTATGAAACAACCTATATATTTGTTACTACAAAAAGAAGGTGAGTAATATTGAAATATATATTTTTTAAAGTACTAAAGAAATATCAGTATCATTTAGGAATTTACTTACTTCTGTTGTTGGAAATATGCATAGGAGTTGTATTTATTACGCTTGCATTAAATTACTATTTTTTTGGACAGCAGGAGAAGCAAAAAATTGAATCGGAATTACAACGAAAAGAAGTGGTTTTACAGGCAGAACCCAAAGAAAATATATCGACTCCTTTTGAAATGGATGAAGAGGATGTCTTGGAGTTGGACAGACTGGTTGGAAATAAAATCGAATGTATAACAATCATACATAAAGTTGTATTTTCTGGAAATAAGGCGCATGAAAATGACTACATATTTACTAATCATGCATCTCAATATGATAAGAAAACGTATAAAGTGTTTCCGATGGAAGAATTATTTAAATCAGAAGAAGGAGAATGTGTTTATTCAGGTGTTTTGATTGGTAAAGATGTTGCTTCTCAAGAAATGATAGAAAAGATTTTGAATTACTTGCAAGATAAATATGAACAAGCTTATAGTTTTTATTTTATCAATGAATCTTTTCAAAAACAGTATACGGTAGAGTATCTAGCGATGGTGCCGGGATATTTTGGAAAAGTTGCAATGATTTTAATGTTTGTGATGACAATAGGGTTTACTGGTGTTATGCAATTGTTTTTTTATAAGAGGAAAAAAGAACTTGCAATATGTGCTGCATGTGGAGCAAAATTGCGAGATCTTGAAAAGGAAATCATAATAGAAATTTCGGGAATATGCATTGTAGGTGGTTTGGCTGGTATGCTTATTGGAAATGTAATAACAAAAACTGTGGATTTTGGTCTGCCAGTGCAGGTGAGTATAAAAATGCTGGTAAGTATTATATTAGCTTTATTTTCACTTATCTTGTTTTTAAGTAGTTTATTAATTGTTAAAATCCGAAACAATACAATTTACAGTTTGCTGGTACAGACAGAAAAGTAGAGGGGTAGAATGATTAAATTATCAGATATATGTAAGACGTACATAAATAAAGAAAATTCACATGATGTATTGCATCATGTGAATTTAGAAATACAAGATGGAGAGTTTGTGATTATCTCCGGAACATCAGGATCTGGAAAAACTACACTACTTAATATTTTAGGATTAATTGATAGAGCGACAGGAGGTAACTACATTTTAAATGGGGAAAACATTACAGATATGAATGATAATGCACATGCGGAGCTTAGAAATAAGATGTTTGGATATGTATTTCAATCATTTTATTTGATAGATGAATTAAATATTGTGGAAAATGTGTGTGTTCCGGCAGGATATGCTGGTGAACGGAAAAAAGAAAGAAATAAACGTGCAGAAGAGTTACTTAAAGTAGTGGGATTAGGTGATAAGGTTCATAGCAGGCCGTCGCAATTATCTGGTGGAGAGAAACAAAGAGTAGCTATTGCCAGAGCATTAATAAACAATCCCAAAATAATTCTTGCTGATGAGCCAACAGGAAATTTAGACTCAAATAATAGTAGAATTGTTATGGAATTATTGAAAAAGAAGTATATAGAAGGAAAAACTATAATTATGGTTACCCATGATCCCTCGTTGGAAATATATGCCACAAAAATCATTCATATAGTAGATGGGAAAATAGAAGAAATAAAGGTAAATAACACTCATCTTCATGAATAGAATCAAATATTTTGATAATATAAAAAGTGATGGCCTAAAATCGCATGTAAACGCTATTATAAAAGTTGACCACTTTTAGCCATTTCGCTATCGAATTAGTTTACCACCTTGGAATAAACCTTTATGATTTTTAAGTCCTAATAAATCGTAAAGGAGATGAAAGGTGTGATAGTAGAAATGGACATGTACTACAAAATCAGGTCTTACTACAATGATGGCAAGTCTATTCGCTGGATTGCCCGTACTTTGGGAATCTCAAGACAGACTGTCAAAAAGTATTGTAGTGGTGACACAATCCCTGGTATACGCAAGGAATACCACAGGGACAACACCATCGTTACAGATGATGTTGAACAATTTATCCTCGGTTGTTTCAAGGAGGATGAAGCTGAAGGTCTTAAAAAGCAACAGCATACTGCAAAACGTATCTATGACAGGCTTGTTGAAGAACAGGGTTTCACTGGTGGTGAATCCACCATACGTAAGGCTGTTAATGACCTTCAAAAAGAACTGGATGTTCCAGCTCAGGCTGATATGCCTCTTGAGTATGATCCAGGCGATGCCATTCAGATAGATTGGGGCGAATGCACTGTATATCTAGATGGTGTAAGAACCAAGCTCTACAGCTTCTGTGGACGCTTATGCTATAGCTGTGATATATTCGTCCAGCTATTCCGAACTCAAAACCTTGAAGCATTTTTGGAAGCTCAGCAAAGAATGTTTGATTACTTTGGAGGCATTCCTAACAGGCTAATCTTTGATAATGCAAAAGTCGCTGTTAAAGAAGGCTTTGGCAAACATGCAGTAGCCACTGATGGATATAGAGCCTTTGCAGCCCACTACGCTTTTAAAACTGACTTTTGTAACATTGCCAGCGGTAATGAAAAAGGCCTGGTTGAAAATCTTGTAGGTTATTCCCGAAGGAATTTCATGGTGCCAGTTCCACGAGCAAAGAGCATCGAAGAACTTAACGAGCACCTGCTTACAAAATGCCTTGCATACAGAGATAAGCATAAGATTGCCAGTCATGAAAATACAGTTCGAGAAGCTTATTGTATTGAAAAGACTTACCTGCACGCAATTCCTGCTTATCGCTATGATACCAGCAGAACAGCTACACCAGATGTTGGTGATTATTCTACCGTCAGATTTGAGAAGAATAACTATTCTGTGCCTATTAAATACCTTCGAAAGACTGTTACTGTTAAAGGCTACGCGGACAAGGTGCTTATACTCTATCGTGGCAAGCTGATTGCAACCTTTGACCGCCTCTATGGTAGCGGTAAAACAGCTTATCGTCTGGAACATTACATTGATTTACTTGAGCGTAAACCAAGATGTGTATTCCAAGCTAAACCTGTAAGGGAAACTGTCGCAGAGGAATTAATCGACTGGGGAAAACAGCTTCCAGGTGGTAATGCAGAAATGGTAAAACTCCTGCGTCTGTGTGTAGACTACGGTGAAGAGAAGGTGCTTGAAGCCAAGTACTCTCTGCCAATAGGTGTAGTTCCTACCGTTGATATCATACGTAGTCAGCTACATATAAAGCCAGAAACCAATGTAGTAATGATAAGTGGCGACATCGATGTCAATTCATCTGATCTCACTAAATTCGATGAGAAATGTGGGGTGAGCTGATGAATACGCTTATTAATGAATCCATTGATTTCTATGCAAAGCTCCTCAAGGTACCTACATTTAGGAATTATGAGGAAATCGTAAGGCAGCTTGATAAGAAAGCCGGTTATGGAGACTTCCTTCTTGAAGTCATGAAAAATGAGTATGACGCCAGACAGGCTGCCACCAGGAATAGAGCTGTTAAAGCTGCTAAATTTCCTTATCTAAAAACATACGATGAGCTAGATCTTAGCAGATTTGAGCACATCGATGAAGCATATATGAATGAACTTGCTACCTGTGATTTTATAAAGCAACGCAAGAACATCGTTATGATAGGCAATCCCGGCACCGGTAAAACACATTTATCAATAGCTCTTGGAATTAATGCCTGCAAGCTCGGTATGAAGGTTCGTTTCTTTACTGCAGCTAACCTAGCCAACTCTCTTATAGAAGCACAAGATAATAAAAGCCTGATGCGTCTGGAGAAACAGCTTGAAAAGGCTGACCTTTTAATTATTGATGAGCTTAGTTATCTTACATTTAACCTGCATCAGTCGGAGCTTCTGTTTAAGATCATTTCAGACAGAGCAGAACGTCAGAGTGTTATCGTTTCTACAAACCTTAAGTTCTCTGATTGGACAAGCATGTTTGAAAACAAGACTATGGTGGCAGCCTTAGTTGGCAGACTCACCTTTATGTCTCATGTATTAAATATGAACTCTGACAATCCTTATCGTGATGAGCATGCAGCTGTTATCGACAAAGGAAGAAAGGGGGCTAAGAAAAATGTCTAAGTACCGCTTTCTTGATACAGAGTGTTCTCTTAACAGAGAAGAAATCATCTATGAGTATAACCGTCTCATTGAAGACATTTGGCATTTGGAGCATACAGTCAGTGAATTACAGAAAGACTATGATTTAATGACTGAAGCTTATGAGGATGTATCAAACGAACTCTACGGTTAAGCCAACCTGGGAATGTCTGTACCACGGGCATTCCCATATATTAGAACTAAAGTGGTAAACAATTTCAGTAGCAACTGGTAAACTAATTCGCTAGCGGAGTGGTAAACTTTTTCGTTAGTGGGTGGTAAACTTTTTCATTGACGTTTACAATCGCACTGTTATGGCCAATATATTGAAAGATAAACTTAGAAGAATATAATAATAATTAGAAAATATAGATTAAAACAATTAATTACAACTAAATATTTATGCGGGATAGGGGGGCTTGTATGAACAACAAACCATTTATACATTTATTTAGAACACCTTTAGGATTTTATTTTTATGATGTAAATACTAATGAAATTGTTGAAGTGGATCATCAAATATATAGATATTTGGAAGTAGGAGAAAACGAATCTTCTGAACAAATACAATCAAGGATTAGTTCTTTAAAAATGCGTGGGTACTTGAAAGAAAAACATGTTGAACAGACAAAACATCCGGTGACGGAGTTGTTGCCTTTCTATGCAGAATCAAAAATAGGGCAATTGATTTTACAGGTGACACAGAATTGCAATCTTCGGTGTAATTACTGCGTATATTCAGGCGGTTACGATACTCGTATGCATAATAATAAGAGAATGTCTTTTGAAATGGCGAAAAAGTCAATTGATTTTTTGAAATTGCATTCAAGAAATCAGGAAAGAGTAATTATAGGTTTTTATGGAGGAGAACCTTTATTAGAATTCTCTTTAATAAAAAAATGCGTGGAATATGCAGAAAGTACTTTGAAAGGTAAAAAGATAGAATATTCAACTACAACAAATGCTACGTTATTAAATGATGAAGTTATTCGATATTTTATTTTAAAAAATTTTTTGATTACAGTGAGCTTAGATGGACCTAAAGATATTCAGGATTCAAGTAGAAGATTTGGGGATGGAAGTAGGGGAACATTTGAGTTGGTTATGAATAATCTAAAGAAAATCAAAGAAATTGATAACGATTATTTTGAAAGAAATGTTCGGATTAATACAGTGTTGGTACCGGAAAGAGGATATGCGAGTATTGATTCTTTTTTCTCTGGGAATGAAATATTTAAAAATTTGTCCATTTCATCGGCAACAGTTAGTGATTCGTACTCTAAAACAAAAACGCAAGTATCGGAACAATTTTTAGAGGAACAGCAATATGAACTATTTAAAACTTTTTTAGCAGAGCTTGGGTATTTGCCTAAAGAAAAGGAATCATTGCTGATGAGATCGTATATTGAGCATTTATGTGATACTCGTAGTGATTTAGAACGAGCTGTGAGAGAAGAAGTACCTAGTGAATGGCATAGAGGTGGACCATGTTTGCCAGGAATAATGCGATTATTTGTGACAGTAGATGGTACATTCCTTCCCTGTGAAAAGGTATGTGAAATATCGGATTATGCACAGATAGGAAATATTGAGGATGGATTTGATATAAAGAAAATGGATGCACTATTGAATATTGAAAGAATAACAGAAGATGAATGTAAGGAGTGTTGGGCGTATTCGGAGTGTAGTAGTTGTATTCGTTTTTGTAACGGGGAAAAAGAAGAGATGAGAAGAATGCTGTTGGGAAAATGTAAAGATATAAGAAATGGAATCGAAAGTATGTGTAAGGACTATACAGTGCTACAAAAATATGGCTTTAGTCAACCTCTTTCTCTCGACTAAGTGAAACCGTTGAGTTAGATTACAACAGAAAAGTTATTGTGCTTATTAGCAGATCTTTCGTAATGTGACGTATTTTAAATCGGATTGGTTTAACTATGAGTATCACTTGCTTATGTCATGTGCTAACTTATCCGATTGATGTTTGGTATAAAAATAAGAAAAGATATATCTTTGTATATCAAAGATAATATACGAAATGAGGTGCATAATGAAACATTTTTTGATATTTCCGTATGATCGGTACATAAGAAGAAGTTTAGAATTAGCAAGTGATAGATTAAATGATTCTATAGAGGATGTATTGTCATTAAGTGGATGGGGATGGACTGGTGACGAAGTATTTGTGAAGGATACAATAATATGTGTGAAAGATGATATATGTAAAGTGTCCGAAAAATGCGATAGTATTTGGATAACAGAATCTTATTATGCGATAGACTTTGAGAAATTTATTTTGCCGATATTACAATTTGCTCAAAAGAAACAGTGGAATGTATATTACGGACGAAAGACACTGTCAGAAGAAAAGCGAATAATAATGAACTATATTGAGGCTGAAAAACTATTTTTTATAGAACCTATAAAAGAAGTTAAAAGTGACGAAATAAGATTGTATTGGTGCTAGAATATAAATAGTACAAGTCAAAATGAGAATTCCTAATCTAATATTTCATGGTACAATGTAGGTACCGCACTGAAGGAGGATCTCATTATGGCAAAGCACTATGACAAACAGTT